>JAIOQG010000315.1 GCA_021413465.1 Alphaproteobacteria bacterium
TCTATTCGATGGCGGGCCTCGCCGCGGCCAGGGCCGCGCTCAAACCGGGCGGCGTGTTGGCGATCTGGTCGGCGGCACCGGACACCGCCTTTTCGCGGCGCTTGAAGTCGTCCGGTTTCAAAATCAAAAAAATCTCCATACAAACACAAAACAATGGCAAAGGGCCGCGTCACGTGATCTGGTTCGCCAGCTCATGACGGATGTAGAACTCTTGTCGGGCGTCTATGGCGCGCCGCCGCCGCACTTGGCGGACACGCCACGCGGCGCGCGCCAATTGTCGCCGCTTCACCCCGGCGCAAGCGATCTCGGCGCTGCACCTCCGGGCTCATACGCCAGCATCGTGATGCTGGCGCCGCCCGGCACGCTGGAGCGCCGCTACGCCATGGCGCAAGCGCTGACCGCGCTGGCGCACGGGGCTGAGTTCACCGCGATCGCCCCCAAGGACAAGGGCGGCGCGCGCATGAAGACAGAGCTGGAGGACTTTAGCTGCACCGTCGCCGAAACCAGCAAAAGCCATCACCGCCTCTGCGTGGTGCAACGCCCGGAAACGCTGACCGGCGTGGACGAGGCGCTTAGCGCCGGCGCACCGCGCTTCGTGGAGGAGACCGGCCTGTGGTCGCAACCGGGTGTCTTCAGCTGGGACCGCATCGATCCGGGCAGCATCCTGCTCGTCTCGCGCCTGCCGCAGTTTAAGGGACATGGTGCCGACCTCGGCTGCGGCCTGGGTTTTCTGGCGCACGGCGTGCTGCGCTCGCCCGCGGTCGAGAGATTGGAACTCATCGACATCGACCGCCGCGCCATCGAGGCCGCAAAGCGCAATGTGATGGACCCGCGCGCGCACCTCCACTGGGCCGATGCCACGGGCGGCGACCCGCATCTAAGCAAGCTCGACTTTGTCGTCATGAACCCGCCCTTTCACAGCGGCGCGAGCGAAGACAAAGCGCTCGGCCAAGCGTTCATCCGCAACGCGGCGCGGATGTTGCGCCCCGGCGGCGTCTGCTGGCTCGTCGCCAACCGGCATCTGCCCTACGAGGCGGTGCTGGCGGCGGCGTTCAAGTCCGTGCGTCTCGATCACGACGCCGGCGGCTTCAAAATCTACGAGGCCAAGGCATGAGCAAAACGCCGACCATGCGCATCGACCGCTTGCTCGCGAACCTGGGTTACGGTTCGCGCCGCGAGATCGAACACCTGGCCGACAGCGATCGCGTGGTTTTGGATGGCCGGCCGGTGACCGACGTCAGCGCCCGCATCGCCCTCACGCCCGACGTGCCGGCGCGCATGACGCTTGACGGCGAGCGGCTCGATCCGCTGCCCGGCCTGATCCTTGCGCTGCACAAGCCGCTCGGCGTCACCTGCTCTCATAAGGAAACGGGCGCGCTGGTGTTCGACCTTCTGCCGCCGCGATGGCGCCATCGCGACCCGGCGCTCTCAACCGTCGGGCGGCTCGACAAAGACACGTCGGGCCTTCTGCTGCTGACCGACGACGGCGCGCTGCTGCATCGGATCATCGCGCCGAAAGCCCAAGTGGCGAAACGCTATCGCGTCGCTCTCGCCCGGCCGCTCAAGGGCAACGAGGCGGCCCTCTTCGGCGCCGGCGGCCTGATGCTGGAAAGCGACGACAAGCCCCTGCTGCCGGCTGAGTTCGAACCCCTGTCGGATCGCGCCGGACTCTTGACCCTGCACGAAGGCCGCTACCACCAAGTGCGCCGCATGTTCGCGTCCATCGGCAACCACGTCGAGACGCTGCACCGCGATCGAATCGGCGCGCTCAGTTTGCCGGACGATCTTGGCCCCGGACAGTGGCGCATACTCGACGACGCGGACATCGCGCGTCTCTTTGCGGCGGTGGATAGTCCCTAACGCCGAGCCGCCCCCCTCGGGTGCAGCAACTGCGTTGCGCACCCACTCCCCCAACAAGTTGGGGGAGGCAACACGTTTTTTGCTTGTCTCCCCCGAGCAAAGCTCGGGGGAGTACGTGCGCCGCGCAGCGGCTGCACGGGAGGGGGGCAGCACTCACGCCTCAAACCCAACCTCCCGCCCAACCTCCCCCACCACAAAATCGAGATCACGCAACACCGCCTCATTACTAAACCGAAGCTCCCGCCAACCACACCTCATCAAATACCGCCGGCGCCGCGCATCATAGGCCTGCGCCTCTTCCGACGCATGCGTGTCACCATCAACCTCGATAACAAGCCGCGCCTTCACACACGCGAAATCGGCGATGAAGGGGCCAATAGGATGCTGCCGCCTAAACCGCATCCCCTTCACGCGACTGCCGCGCAGCTGCATCCAGAGCACCGCTTCCGCCTTCGACATCGTCTTGCGCAGCTGGCGGCAAAAGCTGACCGTGCTGAGTTCATCCATGCCGCAACGAAAGCGCCGCGCCACCCTCGTGGCAACCTCGACATTGTCGCAAACTATGTCACGGAGCGGTTTGCAGACAATTGGTTACACACGACAAACGCCGAGCCGCCCCCCTCGGGTGCAGCAACAACGTTGCGCACCCACTCCCCCAACAAGTTGGGGGAGACAACAAGTTTTTTTGCTTGTCTCCCCCGAGCAAAGCTCGGGGGAGTACGTGCGCCGCAAAGCGGCTGCACGGGAGGGGGGCAGCACCCACGCCTCAGAACCAATCTCCCGCCCAATCTCCTCCAACACAAAATTGAGATCGCGCAACCGCGCCTCGTCAAATACCGCCGGCGCCGCCCCCCTCGGGTGCAGCAACTCCGTTGCGCACCCACTCCCCCAACAAGTTGGGGGAGACAACAAGTTTTTTTTGTTTGTCTCCCCCGAGCAAAGCTCGGGGGAGTACGTGCGCCGCAAAGCGGCTGCACGGGAGGGGGGCAGCACCCACGCCGCCAATTCACCCCCCACCTTCGCTTCAAAGCCCCCCTCACTCTGCCCTCTTCTTCGACTCGTTCGCCGCGTACCCGAAAATCCCCTTCGCCATCAGCGAGCTCTCCCCGTCGCGCCGCGCCTGGAACACCTGCGCGCGCACGGCGTGCGCCTGCTTGTTCTCGGGCGCGGCCAAGACCGCAAGCTCCGCCAAGTGACACGCCACCCGCCCGTCCTCGCCCGAAAGCTCAAGCGCGCGTGCCGCCAAACGGTTCGCGCCGCCCGCGAGTGCCGCGATCTCGCGCGCCAACGCACTCTCGCGCGCGGGCTTCAAATTCGCGGGGTTGCCGTCGTACCAGCCGCCATAGAGCCGCCAGATATTGCGCACCACGAATTCGGGCTCGTCGTAAGTGGGCTTCAAGTACGGCTTGGCCAAAACCTCCTTCGCGATCGACACCGAGTGAATAATGTCGTTGAGCCGCGCGCCTTGGTTCATCAGCGCCACCGTCTCGCGCACCAACGTCTCGAGCGCGTCGGCGACATCGTTCAGCACGCGCGCAATCCGCGCCGCGCCGTCGATCGGCAGCCCGTGCGCGGGCAAAAACAGCTCCGCCCCCTTCGAAGCCATCGCCCGCATCGCGCCCGCCCATTCGAGCGGATAACGCTGCACCTTTTGCGGATTGCCGGCGTTGGGAAAATTCCAAATAAAGAAGTCGCCGGCGCAAATCGCCTTGTGCGCCGGCACCCACGCCCAACTGTGATCGTCGGTCTCGCCCAAAGCGTGATGAAGCTCGATCTTCAACCCGCCGACATCGAGATCCAACCGATCGCGATAGACCGTGCCGGGCTTGGGCGAGGTTTCGGGCAGAAAGCGCGTCGCCGCCATATCCGCCTCCGCCATGCCATAGCCGCGCTTGGCGAACTGCCCGAACTGACGCTCGTTGATGATCTGGTTATAGCCGTTCGTCATGTTGTAGCGGTCGAAACGCTTGGCGACGTTCTCGTGCCCGCACACGCGAATATCGTGATGCCCGTGCGCGCACGCATCCGCAACGAACGCGCCGCACCCGCCGACATGATCGACATGCCCGTGCGTATAGACGACGGTGTTGAAGCGCGCATCCGACCATCGCCGCACCGCCTCGACAACCTTGCTCCCGCCGCTCGGGTTCGACGTATCGAAGGCAACAAGCCCGTCGTCGGTGGCGAACAAAACGCAATGCGAAAACGCCTCGACCACGGCAACGCCGGGCCTAATCTCCGACAGCTGATGATTGATCCGATTGATCGGCCCAACCTGATCCGCCCCCACACCCTCATCGATAACGGCGCGCGACAAAGCGAGAAGATCGGTCATGACAAAAACCCTCGGGGTGAAGCAAAGCGCAAACCGCTCGCCGCAAACTCTGCGCCGCCGGGCCAGGCGAGACAAGTGCCACCGGCGACGGCATGAGCGCCGGTCGCGGCAACAATCGGGAACAGCACGAACGTCGAACTGCGAGTCGTAAGGCTCGCACTGCATAGGCGCTTTATGTTCACTACCACCGATTAGTCATTGAACGACGTAGTATACGCAGATAGTTAACTTCACTTGCAGACCTGAATAAGAACAGAAGCACAACAACATTTGGGGGAAACGAAATGACGGATGTCAACATCCTGCAAGGCTTCGACACCTTTAGCGGCAGTGGAAAAAACACGGTGGTCGTCGGCACTTTAGGCAAGCCGGTGAGCCACCTCGTCACGCAAATCAAGGTTTGCACCTCATCGGCGGAGGTGAGCGAGGCGATAGAGGTGGATGCATCCGTCGCCGTTTCGTACGGCGCGTTCAGCGGCGGCGCGAAATCCAAATACCTTCACAACCTCGATCTGACGACGTTCTCCGTCGCTATCGTGATGTACGCCAGCCGCCAACAGTCCGTCGCGCGGGACACCGTTTCCATTCCGCCGGACATTATAAAAGGTCTCACCGACGAAGCGGCGGTTCGCAGTTTTGTGCTCGCGAACGGCGATTCATGGGTCAGAGAAGTGACCAAGGGTAGCGAATACATCGGGACATTCGTGTTCAAGTCTCGAACCTTCAGCGAGCAAACCGCAGTCGAAGCGGCGATCAATGCCGCGTTTTCTGCCGGCGCCACTATCGATTCGTCGCTGTCGACAAAACTCAAGACGGCTCTCAAGACCAGCAACGTCGAATACGAAATTCGTAACTTCGTCGCCGGAACGACCAAAGCCGGGCCGTTGCCCGGGAACTCCGTCAACGATATCGAAAAAATGGTCGAGTACGCGCTCAACTTCGTGGGCGCCGAAGCCGACCAGCCGACCACCGTGTCGTTCGCGGTCGAACCCTACGAGAGGTTGTTGGGAAGCGGCGTGAATTTCAGCCTTGTCACCAAGAACCGTCGTTCGTTTCTTGGTAATCCGGCCCATATCGGTTGGGGCGAAATGGCAATTCGTCTGCAGCAGGTATTGAACGCCGGCAGGGAAATCCAGGGGCTGTACCGCTTCTACGGTTGGGGCGACACCGCGTTCAGCCAGCGCATCTCCCAGGTGACCAACGATCTCGGCGATTTGTACGACTTTCTGTCGGACGTCGATGCCGATCCGGTGGCGGCTTACAAATTCACGCCTCCCGAAAGCAGCACCGCGGGCTTTCCCGAACCGGATTTCATCGTGCGCGTGCCTGTGAGGAAGGATTTTCTAAACGGTGGCGGAGGCGGTCATTTCCAGGACGTTTCTGCGGCCCAAATTGGCCAGCTCGTGCGCCTGACATCGATCGACATCCAGCGCGGCGCCAACATCGATATGGTCATTGCGAACTACAGCACGAAATTTCCGTCGGAAAAATTCTTTTGCAACCATGGCACCCCCGGCGGCGGCGGTGTCGGCATTTGGGAACTGCAGGATGGTGAGTGGATCACATCGATGCATGGCTATATGAACTCCTATTGGGGCTCGATCATCGTCGGCGGACTGCATTTCCAAACGAACAAGGGCCATAGCTGGTACACGGCAAAGGACGACGACGCCCTCTACACGCAACGTTGGGAAGTCGGACCAAACCAAGTGTTCATTGGCTTTGCTGGACAGTCGGGTAACAACGTCGACGGCCTCCAGCCGTTGGTGGTTGAATTCTTACCCACGAAGTGGTCGCAGGTGAGGGCGGCCGCACAATATGTGCAACGAGACTTCGCACCCGTTCGCATACAAAATGTGAATGGCGAACCCGCCTATGACCAAACGGTGGCCCATGGAACGACGGGATATGGCCCTCCGCTGACGGCCGTTTCCTGCGGACCTTTCGCTGCGCCGCGCCCCGTCAAGGGCCGAAAGTACAAGGTGACGGTGACCGAAAACGGCAACCAGCATCAACCCATCTACATGTACTGCACGTTTAGCGGCGGCACATCGCAGTTCAATATCAATCCGCAATCGAAATAGAACCAACCTGATCCGCGCAAACCCCCTCATCGAGTACGGCGCGCGACAAAGCCGGAAGGTCGGTCATGACAGGCCTCGGCAGAAGCAGAGTTTGGGACGTTCGCCCAAACTCTGCGTCGACAAGGAGCGCGCGGCAAGGGGCCTGCGATCATCTATTCAACGAAGAAAAACTATGGTTGAGTCATCGCCTGAACCGCGGGACAAGGGCGCAACATGAGGACATCCCATGCTTTGGTGACGACCGCCTGTGCGGTGCTCATGTCGTTCGCCACTGCGCTCGCAGACCCGCGCGAGGACAAAGCAAACGAACTCCGGGATGAGATCTTGCGCCGCCCGTTGTCATGCGATGCGGAGAATTATTCCCGTTTTTCCAGCGACTATTGCTTCAGCCGCGAAGTCTGCAAAGAAACGGTGGCGGAAATCAGCGAATACCAAGACCGCTTGAGTTACCCGGAAAGTCAAAGGAAGGCGGTTGGCGACTGGCGCCGCTACGTGATGGCGTATCCCGCGAACAAAAATTGCATGAAGGCCGTGTTAGGCCCTAGCAACTATTGCAAGGCCGTGAACCTCGTAAAGGCCTTCGACCCGCACTTAAATTGCCCCTCGGGCGGCGGCACGAACGGATCGTGTTGGGTGAACCAAGAACAAGAGGAATGGGCCGAAGGCTGCAAGTTCGAAGACTGAGCGCCTACGGCCCACCCCCGCGCCGCTACGGATCGATCTGCGAAATCTTCGAGCCTTCGATCGCAAGCCCCGCCATCAGGCCGGATTGGTCGAACACGAACGCATAGACGTCGTCGTTCAACGTCGTCGTCGTCAGGTTCCGGGCAACGCCCGCATCGACCAGCACGATCGTGGGGCCCACGCCCAATTCCCAACCGTCCGACTTGTCGAGATA
>JAIOQG010000059.1 GCA_021413465.1 Alphaproteobacteria bacterium
AAAATACTTCGCGCTCAAAGACCCCAAGACCGGCAAACTCTCGAACAAATTCGTCGTCATCTCGAACATGATCACCAAAGACGGCGGCAAAAACGTCGTCGCCGGCAACGAACGCGTCCTCCGCGCGCGCCTGTCGGACGCGAAGTTCTTCTGGGATCAGGACAAAAAGATCCGCCTCGAAGCGCGCGTGCCGCAGCTGAAGGATATCGTCTTCCACGCCAAGCTGGGGACACAGTTCGAACGCGTCGAACGTATGCGGGCATTGACGAAGGATTTGATTGATCGCATCCAGCCGGACGACGCTGCATCGGCGCAACGGGCCGCATCGCTTTGCAAGGCGGATTTGGTCTCAGGCACCGTTGGCGAGTTCCCTGAAGTTCAAGGTTTGATCGGCGGGTATCTGGCGCTGTCTGAAGGGCTCTCGCACACGGTCGCGGACGCAATCCGAGACCACTACAAGCCGCAAGGACCCGCCGACAGCCTGCCTGCGACTGCGGTCGGCGCGTCTGTCGCCTTAGCGGAAAAGCTGGACACGTTGGTGGGCATGTTCGGCGCCGACGAAAAGCCGACGGGATCGAAAGATCCCTACGCGTTGCGCCGCGCGGCGTTAGGTGTCGTGCGTATCGTCATAGAGCGCCAACTACGTTTGCCGCTGACACAGGTCATCTCCGGCGCACTGCAGCTTCATCGCAATCAGCGCGGTCAATCTTTCGGCGGACAAACCACTGAGGCCCTTCTCGGCTTCTTCGCCGATCGCCTCAAAGTGGCCCTGCGCGACAAAGGCACCCGGCACGATCTGGTAGACGCCGTATTCTCGCTCGGCAACCAAGACGACCTCGTCCTCATCGTCCGCCGCGTCGAAGCGCTGCAAAGCTTTCTCTCCACCGACGACGGCAAAAACCTGCTCGCCGGCTACAAGCGCGCCCTGAACATCCTCAAAATCGAAGAAGCCAAGGAAAAAAAGAAAAACGCCAAACACACGGGCTTCTCCGGCAAACCCGACGTCTCGTTGCTCCAAGTCCCGCAAGAAGTCGAACTGTTCAAATCCCTTGCCATCGCCAACGACCTGATCGCGGCCGAGGTTCAACAAGAACGCTTCGAGGAAGCCATGCGCGCCATGTCGCGCCTGCGCGCGCCCGTCGACGCCTTCTTCGAAAAAGTCACCGTCAACGACGCCGACCAGAACTTGCGCGAAAACCGCCTGAAGCTTCTGAACGAAATCCGCGAAGCCATGCACACGGTGGCGGATTTTTCGAAGATCGAAGGCTAACGCGCTCCATACAAATTCGTCATGGCCGGGCTTGACCCGGCCACCCAGTTCGTCGCGTGTCTACGCGACGGAGAAACCCTTCTTCGCCTCGCGGACGCGAGGCTGGCTGGGTGGCCGGGTCAAGCCCGGCCATGACGAACTGGGTTGAGTTGTGCAATATGGCGCCAGCACTCGAACGGAATGCACCACCATGTCCCTCGAACTCTACTTCGCCTTCGTCGCCGCCACGCTTGTGCTGATGGCGATCCCCGGCCCCAACGTCACGCTCATCGTGGCGAATTCGATTGCCTATGGCACGCGCTACGGCCTCTTCACGGTGCTGTGCACCAGCCTCTCGATTATTCCGCTTCTTGCGTTCACGGTCGCGGGCATGTCGGCGATGTTGGGGTTCGTCTCGCATTGGTTCGAGGTTTTGCGCTGGTTCGGCGTCGCCTATCTGATCTACCTCGGCATCGAAGCTTGGCGCGCGCCCACGCCGGATTTGAGTCGGCTTAAACCCGATCCCAAATCGCTCAATCGCATAGCTTCGCGCGCCGTCCTGGTCGCGCTGACGAACCCGAAAACGCTGCTCTTCTTCGGCGCCTTCTTTCCGCAGTTCATTGAGCCTTCGCGCGACGCCACCTCGCAGCTCGCGATCATGGCCGTCAGCTTCTTTGTCATCGCCGTCATCTGCGACAGCAGCTGGGCCCTCGGCGCCGGCCGCGCGCGGGTCGTGTTGATCCGGGCGGGCAGGTGGGTGAACCGCGTCACCGGCTCGGCGCTTCTCGCCTGCGGCATCGGACTTGCTCTTGCACGCCGCCCTTGAACCTGCGCCTTGAATTGCTGCGCTGCACATGAGAAGTAGCGCCACAGCAATTTGGGGCCTTCGCGTATGACAAAATGGGTCTACAGCTTCGGCGGCGGCAAAGCCGAAGGCGCCGCCAAGATGAAGGATCTCTTGGGCGGCAAGGGCGCGAACCTCGCCGAGATGGCAAATTTGGGCCTCCCCGTGCCGCCGGGCTTCACCATCACCACCGAAGTCTGCACCCACTATTATGCCAATGCGAAATCCTATCCCGCCGACCTAAAGGCACAGGTCGAAACGGCCCTCGCTCAGATTGGGATTGTCGCCGGACGCAAATTCGGCGATCCCAAGATGCCGCTGCTGGTATCCGTGCGCTCCGGCGGCCGGGCGTCGATGCCCGGCATGATGGACACGGTTCTCAACCTCGGCCTCAACGACGACACGGCCAAGGTTATGGCAGTCGAAACGGGGAACGAGCGCTTCGCCTACGACAGCTATCGCCGCTTCATTTCCATGTACAGCGACGTCGTGCTCGGCGTGTCGCACGATCACTTCGAGGAAATCCTCTCCGCCCACAAGGACGAGAACGACCTCGCGCTCGACACCGACGTCGACGCCGCCGGTTGGAAGCTCCTCGTCGAGCGCTACAAGGAAAAGGTCGAGGAAGAACTCGGCCAACCCTTCCCGCAAGACCCGCACACGCAACTGTGGGGTGCCATCGGCGCCGTCTTCGGCTCATGGCAGAACGCCCGTGCCAACACCTACCGCCGCCTGCACTCCATCCCCGATAGCTGGGGCACGGCGGTCAATATCCAGGCCATGGTGTTCGGCAACATGGGCGACGACAGCGCCACCGGCGTAGCCTTCACCCGCAACCCCTCGACCGGCGACAGCGCGCTTTACGGCGAGTATCTGGTCAATGCGCAAGGCGAAGACGTGGTCGCAGGCCTGCGTACCCCCCAGCCGTTGACGGCGCGCGAACGCAAAGCGTCGGGCGGCAAGGACGCCTCCCTCGAGGAGCGCATGCCCAAGGTGTTCCAGGAATTCTTAGGCTACGTCCACAAACTCGAAGCTCACTACCGCGACATGCAGGACATCGAGTTCACGGTCGAAAAAGGCCGCCTGTGGATGCTTCAAACCCGCAACGGCAAACGCACGGCGAAGGCGGCGCTCAAAATTGCGGTCGATCTGGCAAGCGAAGGCAAGCTCACCCGCGAAGAAGCCGTCAAACGCATCGACCCCGCCTCGCTCGATCAACTGTTGCACCCGACGCTCGACCCCAAAGCCGAACGCTTCATCTTGGCGACCGGCCTTCCGGCCTCGCCCGGCGCCGCGTCCGGCGAAGTCGTGTTCGACTCCGGTGAAGCCGAACGCTTGGCGGGCGAGGGCCACGACGTCGTTCTTGTGCGCATCGAAACCAGCCCCGAAGACAT
>JAIOQG010000320.1 GCA_021413465.1 Alphaproteobacteria bacterium
GTTTATGTCGACTATGCGCATACGCCGGATGCCATGGAGACTATTTTGAACGCGCTTCGTCCGCATACGCAGGGCAAGCTTTGGGTTGTGTTCGGGTGCGGCGGCGACCGCGATGCCGGCAAGCGTCCGCTGATGGGCGCGGCAGCAAAGGCGCTGGCCGACCGCGTCATCGTGACGGACGATAATCCGCGTACGGAAGATGCCGCCGCCATACGCCGCGCCGTGTTGCAAGGCGCGCCCGGGGCCGAGGAGATCGGCGACCGGGCTAAGGCGATCGAAACCGCAATCCTGTCGGCGGGGCCTTCAGACGTGGTGGTGATCGCGGGCAAGGGACACGAAACCGGGCAGATCGTCGGGCGCGAGGTGCGACCGTTCAACGACGCCGACGAAGCGCGTGCCGTGGCGGCGCGCGCGCAGGGAGTGCGAGCATGAGCCCGTTGTGGACGCTGCGCCAGATTGCGGAGGCGACCGGCGCCGCGGTTACGCAAGACGGCGCTGTCAGGAGCGTGTCGATCGATACGCGCACGCTGGAACCGGGGGCGCTGTTCGTTGCTTTGAAGGATGTGCGCGACGGGCACGACTTTGTCGGGGCGGCGCTGGCGCGCGGTGCGGCGGCGGCATTGGTGTCGCGCGATGTCGCGGGCGTCGATGCGGGACGGCTGATCAAAGTCGGCGAACCGCTGAAGGCGCTTGAGGCGCTGGCGCGCGTGCGGCGGGCGCAGATCGAGGGCCGCGTCGTTGCGGTCACGGGCAGCGTGGGCAAAACGAGCACGAAGGAGGCGCTCAGGCATCTGTTGACGCTGCAGGGGCGCACGCATGCGTCGGCCTTGTCTTACAACAATCTTTGGGGTGTGCCGCTGTCGTTGGCGCGCATGCCGCGCGAGACGCAATACGGCGTGTTCGAGATCGGCATGAACCATGCGGGCGAGATCACGCCGTTGACGGCGCAGGTGCGGCCGCACGTCGCGATCGTGACGACGGTGGCGGCGGTGCATCTCGAACATTTTGATTCGGTGGCCGGTATCGCCGACGCCAAGGGTGAGATTTTTTCGGGGCTTGAGCCCGGCGGTGTCGCGATCATCAACGGCGACATCGAGTGGACGGAGCGGTTGAAGGCGCACGCCGCGAAGGCACGGCCGTCGCGCGTCGTGACGTTCGGCCGCAGTGCGGCCTGCGATGTGCGGCTAACCGCGCTCGACCTTGGCGAAGAGACGTCCGAGGTTTCGGTCTCGCTGTTTGGAAAGCCGATCCATTATCGTATCGGGGCCCCCGGCGAGCACTGGGTATTCAATAGTTTGAGCGTGTTGGCGGCGATTTCGGCTTTGGGCGGCGATGCCGTGCGCGCCGCGGCCGACATGGCGAGCTTAAGCGCGTTGGCGGGGCGCGGGGCGCGGCAGCGAGTCGCTGCGCCGCGCGGGGCGTTCGAGCTGATCGACGAGAGTTACAACGCCAATCCGCTGTCGATGGCGGCGGCGATCGCCAATTTGGCGCGTACGACGCCGGGCGCGGGCGGGCGGCGCATCGCCGTTTTGGGGGACATGCTGGAGCTTGGGAGCACCGGGCCCGAACTTCATGCGGGACTGGCGCAAGTTTTGGCCGAACACAACATCGATGTCACTTTCGTCAGCGGCCCGTTGATGCACCATCTGTGGTCGGCGATTGCGGAGCGGCAGCGCGGCGGTTATGCAGGTCTATCGTCCGAGATCGCCGTTGCGGTCGCGGGTGCGGTGCGGGCCGGCGACGTCGTCATGGTCAAAGGGTCGTACGGTTCGAAAATGAGCGTCGTGGTCGAAGCACTGCGCCGTCTTGCCAACACGGAACAATAAGGCCCCGGACCCATGCTCCATTATTTCCTCGTGCCGCTTGCCGACGAGTTCCAACCGTTCAACGTGTTTCGCTACATCACGTTTCGCACGGGCGGGGCGATCATGACGGCGCTGATCATCGCGTTCGTGATCGGGCCGCCTTTGATCCGCTGGCTGAAGGTCAAGCAAGGCAAAGGCGGGCAGCCGATCCGCGAAGACGGGCCGCAGCGTCACATCATCGAGAAGAAGGGCACGCCTACAATGGGCGGGTTCATGATTCTGTTCGCGCTCGCGATCTCGACCATTTTGTGGGCGGATTTGACGAACGCCTATGTGTGGATCGTGTTGGGCGTGACGCTGGGGTTCGGGCTGTTGGGTTTCGCCGACGACTATCTCAAGGTTTCGAAGCGCTCGTCGGCGGGGGTTTCGGGATGGGTCAAGCTGACGTTTACGGGCTTGCTGTCGATGGCCGCGGTGATGGCGATCATGGAGCTGCAGCGCAATTCGGGTTTGCCGGCCGTGGAGCGCTTGTGGGGCGCGGTCGCGGTGCCGTTTTTGAAAGACGTTTTGATTCCGCTGGGTCCGTTCTTCATTCTGTTCGGCATGTTCGTCATCGTGGGCGCGTCGAATGCGGTCAATCTGACGGACGGGCTCGACGGTTTGGCGATCGTGCCGGTGATGGTGGCGGGCGCCAGTTTCGGGTTGATCGCCTATCTCGTCGGGCGGGTGGATTTCACGACCTATTTGCAGATCCATTTCGTGCCCGGCACGGGCGAGCTTGCGGTGCTGTGCGGCGCGCTGTTGGGCGCGGGGCTCGGGTTCCTTTGGTACAACGCGCCACCGGCGATGGTGTTCATGGGCGATACGGGATCGCTGGCGCTCGGCGGCATGCTGGGCACGATTGCGGTGGCGACCAAGCACGAAATCGTTCTGGGCATTATCGGCGGCTTGTTCGTGCTTGAGGCGTTGTCGGTGATGATTCAGGTCGCGTCGTTCAAGCTGACGGGCAAGCGCGTGTTCAAGATGGCGCCCATCCATCATCATTTCGAACAGTTGGGCTGGCGCGAGCCCACGATCGTCATCCGCTTTTGGATCATATCGGTGATCTTGGCCTTGATCGGTCTTGCCACCTTGAAGCTGAGGTAACGGCGTGATCCCCGTCCCATTCTTCAAAGGGCAAACCGTCGCCGTGTTCGGGCTGGCGCGTTCGGGCATATCGGCGGGCCGCGCGCTGATGGCGGGCGGGGCGAAGGTAATTGCCTGGGACGACAAGGACGAGGCGCGCGAAGCGGGCCAGAAGGCGGGCCTTGCGATCGAGAATTTGAACGAGATCGCGTGGAACGGAATCGCGGCCTTGATCTTGAGCCCGGGCGTGCCGCTGACGCATCCGGCGCCCCATCCGTTGGTTTTGAAAGCGCAAGCGGCGCGGGCGGAGGTTATCGGCGACGTCGAATTGTTTTTCCGCGCCGTGCGCGGCGACGAGAACGCGGCGCAAGCGAAGATCGTGTGCATCACCGGGACGAACGGCAAGTCGACGACGACGGCGCTGATCGGCCATTTGTTGTCGCGGCTCGGCTACGACGCGGAAGTGGGCGGCAATATCGGCAAGCCGGTGCTCGAACTCGCGCCGCCGACGCCGCGGCGGGCTTATGTGCTGGAACTGTCGTCGTATCAGCTCGATCTGACGCCGTCGGTGCGGCCCGATGTGGCGGTGCTGATCAACATCACGCCCGATCACCTCGACCGGCACGGGACGATGGAGAATTACGCGGCGGTCAAGGCAAACATCGTCCGCCACCAACAACGCGGCGATATCGCGGTGATCGGCGTCGCCGATGCGCCGTCGTCGGAAATTTGCACGCGCGTGTCGTCGCGCAACGGGGTGGCGCTGACGCCGGTGTCGGTGGGCAAGGTTTTGGGGCGCGGGATCTTCGTGCTCGACGGCAAACTTTACGACGCGACCGGTTCCGCCTCGCGCGAGGTGAGCGATCTGCGCCTCCTGACGCGGATGCCTGGCGCGCATAATTGGCAGAACGCGGCGATCGCCTATGCGGCGGTCAGGCCGTTGGTGAAAGATCCGCGCGAGATTGCCGGCGCGATGACGTCGTTTCCGGGCCTTTCGCATCGCATGGAAATTGCAGGCCAGATCGGGCGCGTGCGCTTCGTCAACGATTCCAAGGCGACGAACGCAGACGCGGCAGCCCGGGCGCTCGCGTGTTATCCGTCGATCTATTGGATCGCGGGCGGAAAGGCGAAATCGGGCGGCATCGAAAGCCTGGCGTCGTATTTTCCGCGCATCCGCAAGGCCTATTTGATCGGCGACGCGGCGAATGCGTTTGCGTCGACCTTGGGGGATGCCGTTGCGTTCGTAAACTCCGGCACGCTTGAGACGGCGATGCGTCAGGCCGCCGCCGACGCCGAGGCCGACCGCAACGGCGAGCCCGTCGTGTTGCTGTCGCCGGCGTGCGCGTCGTTCGATCAGTTTCGCGATTTCGAGCAGCGCGGCAACGAATTCAAACGCATCTTCGCCGCGATCGCCGCCGAAGCGCGGCTGCGGGGGGCTGCCTGATGGCTTTGCTCTCGCGCACCGATCGCAGCATGCTGGCCTATTGGTGGTGGACGGTCGATCGCTGGTCGCTGGCCGCCATTGCGACGCTGATCGCGGCGGGGACGCTGCTGACGCTTGCTGCCAGTCCGGCGGTTGCGGGGCGCATCGGGCTCGAGCCGTTTTACTTCGTCTATCGCCAGCTCAGTTTCGTGGCGCCGTCTTTGCTCGTGATTTTCATCGTGTCGTTGCTGGGGCCGCGCGACGTGCGGCGGTTGGCGCTCGGCATCTTTGCGCTGGCGCTGGTGCTGATGGTGGCGACGCTGTTTGTCGGGCCCGAGATCAAAGGCGCGCAACGCTGGTTGTTGTTCGGGCCGTTTTCGCTGCAACCGTCGGAGTTCATCAAGCCCGCCTTTGTCGTGTTGGCGGCGGCGGCGCTGGCGGAAAGCAATCGCGTGGCAGGGTTTCCCGGTAGCGCGCTGGCCGGGGCCTTATACGTGCTGGTGGCCGGCGTTTTGGTGTTGCAGCCCGATTTCGGGCAGACGTTGCTGCTGACGATTGTGTGCGCGTCGTTGTTCTTTTTGGCCGGCATGCGCTGGCAATGGTTGGCGGGCCTTGGCGGGGCGGCGGTCACGGGCGCTATTGTTGCCTACTTCCTGGTGCCGCACGTCGCGAGCCGCATCGACCGTTTCGTGAACCCCGATCATGGGGACAGTTTTCAAGTGAACACGGCTTTGAGCGCGTTCGGGCAGGGCGGCTTGATGGGCGTCGGGCCCGGCGAGGGTTCGGTCAAGTTCGTGCTGCCGGATGCGCATACGGATTTCATTTTCGCGGTGGCGGGCGAGGAGTTCGGCTTGGCGGCGTGCACGATCCTGATTGCGCTGTTCGGCGTGATCGTGGTGCGGGCGTTGCGGCGGGCGCTGGAAGAACGCGATCATTTCATCCAGCTTTCGGCGGCGGGGCTGGCGGTGATGTTCGGCTTGCAAGCCTGCATCAATATCGCGGTGACATTGAGCTTGATTCCGGCCAAGGGCATGACATTGCCGTTCGTGTCGTATGGCGGGTCGTCGATGCTGGCGCTGGCGCTGACGACGGGCATGTTGCTGGCGTTGACGCGGCGGCGGGCGGCGTCGGCGCACAGGCGTTCGTGATGGGGGCGGTCGTGATGGGTGGCCCCGTCGTCATCGCCGCGGGCGGGACCGGCGGCCACATTTTCCCGGCGCAGTCGCTGGCGCAGGAGTTGGCGGCGCGCGGACGCCAGGTCGTGCTGATGACCGACGATCGCGGGCAGAATTATGCGCAGAGCTTTCCCAAAGCTCAGATCGTGACGATCCGCTCGGCGACGTTCGCCAATCGCGGCCTCGTCGGCAAAGGGTTTGCCTTTGGGCGTTTGGCGCTGGGGGCGCTTGAAGCGTATTTCGCTTTGGGGCGGGTTAAGCCCAGCGTCGTGGTCGGGTTCGGCGGTTATCCGGCGCTGCCGACGATGTTTGCGGCGGCGCGGCGCGGTTTGCCCAGTGTCGTGCACGAGCAGAACGCCGTGTTGGGCCGGGTCAATCGCTGGCTTTCGCCGGCGGTGACGCGCATCGCTTCGGCGTTTCCGCGGCTTGCCAATCTCGACGAGGTGTTGCGCGCGCGGGTGACGGTGACGGGCAATCCGGTGCGGCCGGCGGTGTTGGAGCAACGCGTGGCTTACGCGGCGCCGACGCTTGACGGGCGGTTCAATCTGCTCGTGTTTGGCGGCAGCCAGGGGGCGCGCGTGTTTTCGACCCTGGTTCCCGACGCGATCGCGCTGTTGCCGGCGGCGTTGCGGGCGCGGCTCGATCTGACGCAGCAATGCCGGCCTGAGGATATGGACGCGGCGCGGGCGCGCTATGGCGCGATCGGGCTCACACCCACGCTCGCGCCGTTTTTCCCCGACATGGGACAGCGCTTGGCGGCGGCGCATTTGGTGACTTGCCGCGCGGGTGCGTCGACGGTCACAGAACTCTGCGTTGTGGGGCGGCCGGCCATGTTGGTGCCTTATCCCTTCGCCATGGATGACCATCAGAGCGCAAATGCGCGGGAAATGGCGGAAGGCGGCGCGGCGTGGGCCTTTGTCGAGAAGGGACTGACGGCGGAAATGCTGGCGCGACAGATTGCCGAAGTGTCGCGCAATCCGACTTTGCTTGAGGCGGCAGCGGCGAAAGCGCTAAGCCTAGGGCGACCGAACGCTGCCGCGCGGCTGGCCGATCTCGTGGAAGAGGTCGGCGGGTTGTGAGCGGCACCGGCCCCTCATCCGTCACGCTGATGCGCGACACCTTCTCCCCGAGGGGGAGAAGGGCTTACTCATAGATTGATCGGAGTTCTGGCCTTATGAGCCGGCTTACATTGCAAATCGGACCGCTGCATTTCATCGGAATCGGCGGCATCGGGATGAGCGGCATCGCCGAGGTGATGCACAATCTCGGTTATAAAATCCAAGGCTCCGACGCTTCGGAAAGTCCGAACGTCAAGCGGCTGCGCGAGCAGGGGATCAAGGTTTCGATCGGGCATGCGGCGGAGAATTTGGGCGACGCGGCGGTCGTGGTTTATTCGTCGGCGGTGAAGGCGGACAATCCGGAACTCGCGGCGGCGCGCACGCGGCACACGCCGACCGTCAAACGGGCGGAGATGTTGGCCGAGCTGATGCGCCTGAAAAGCGCGGTTGCGATCGCGGGCACGCACGGTAAGACGACGACGACGACGATGGTGGCGGCGCTGCTTGAAGCGGGCGGCTTCGATCCGACGGTCATCAACGGCGGCATCATCAACGCCTATGGCACCAATGCGCGGCTGGGGCAGGGCGACTGGATGGTGGTGGAGGCCGAC
>JAIOQG010000321.1 GCA_021413465.1 Alphaproteobacteria bacterium
GAACGGCGTTCAAGATTGGTCCGAACACCGTGATCAAAAGCGAGCGCATGCTACTGCGCCGGTGGCGCAAGGAGGCCCTTGCGGCGTACGCGGCGCTAAACGCCGATCCCGTTGCGATGCGCTTTATGCCCGGCGTGATGACCTTGGAGGAGACGCGGGGGCAGATCGCGCGGTTTGAGGAGCATCACCGGGTGCATGGGTTCGGCGCTTGGGCGGTGGTAGTGCCGGGGGTGGCGCCGTTTGTGGGCTATCTGGGCTTGCATCGCGTGGGGTTCGAGGCACCGTTTACGCCGGCGGTCGAAATCGGGTGGCGCTTGGCGCCCGCTTTTTGGGGCAAAGGTTATGCGACGGAGGGTGCGAGGGCGGCGCTTCGTACCGCGTTTGAAGATTTGAATCTCGATCAAATCGTGTCGTTCACGGTGGCGGCGAACAAGCCGTCATGGTCGGTGATGGAACGCATCGGGATGGTGCGCGACGCGGACGGCGACTTCGATCATCCGCGGCTGCCGGTGGGGCACGCGCTGAGGCGGCATGTGCTCTATCGGATGGGGCGGGATGCCTGGGAGCGCCGGCATCTTGTCGGCACTTTGTGAGTCGCCAATTCAGCCAGGGCCGGCAGGATGCGTGCGCTCCCAGGCCTTGGTCAGCACCACGAAGTGGAAGTCCTTACGCCGCGCGCCGGGTTCATTTTCGAAGGGGAAGGGTTTCGTGCCGGTGCGCTTGTAGCCGCGGCGTTCGTAGTAGGCGATGAGGTCTTCGCGGATGGAGATCACCGTCATGGCGACCGTCGGGCAGGACCACAGTTGCCGGATCGCTTGTTCGGCGTGGCTCAAAATTTTCTTGCCGTGGCCGGCGCCTTGGAGCGTGGGGCTGACGGCGAACATGCCGAAGTAGCCGAGGCCATTGTCGTTCTTGATCAGGGCGCAGCCGACGAGTGCCGTGTTATCGAACGCCAGCACGAAACGCGATTTCGGGTCTACGATTAGGCTTGCGATTTCGGCCGCGTTGGTGCGGTTGCCTTCGATGAGGTGGGCTTCGGTCGTCCAGCCGCGTTTGCTGTCTTCGCCGCGATAGGCGCTTTCGATCAGACTTGCGATCGCCGGCGCGTCGAAGGCGCCGGCGAAGCGAAATGCGAGTTCAGACGTTGCCGTCAACGCTTACTTGCTTTCGGCGGGCGCTTCGACGGTTCTGCGATCTTGCAGTTCGACGATGCGCGCCTTCTTACCGGTCAGGCCTTTGAGGTAGTAGAGCTTGGCGCGGCGGACGCGGCCGCGGCGGAGAACTTCGACCGAGTCGACGAGCGGGCTGTAGACGGGGAAGATGCGTTCCACGCCTTCGCCGTACGACATTTTGCGCACGGTGAAGTTTTCGTTCAGGCCCTGGCCCTGGCGGCCGAGCACGACGCCTTCGAAGGCCTGGATGCGTTCGCGGCGTTTGATTTGGCCGGTTTTTTCGTCCTTCGTCTCTTCGACGACTTTGACGTTCACCTTGACGGTGTCGCCGGGCGAGAAGTCGCGTTTCTTGCCGCGGGTGAGGGCTGTGACTTGTTCGGCTTCAAGCGTTTGAAGAAGGTTCATGGGTCGGGTCCTTTCGTCGTTCGTTTCTATTGTTTCGTTGCCGCGCCAGCTGCGCGACGCTGATGGGCGTCCCACAGATCGGGGCGGCGGGATTTCGTGATTTCAATCGATTGCGCGCGGCGCCATTCGGCGATGCGTTTGTGATGGCCGGAAGCGAGGACCGCGGGAATTTCGCGGCCCTCCCAGGTTTGCGGCCGCGTGTATTGCGGATATTCGAGCAGATCTTGTTCGAAGCTTTCTTCTTCGAGCGAGGCTTCGGCGCCGAGCACGCCGGGCAGCAAGCGCACGACGGCATCGATGAGCGTGATGGCCGCGATTTCGCCGCCGGAAAGCACGTAATCGCCGATCGAGATTTCCTGCAGGCCGCGGGCTTCGATCAAGCGTTCGTCGACGCCTTCGAAACGGCCGCAGACGAGAACCGCGCCGGGGCCTTGGCTTAACTCACGAGCGCGGGCTTGCGTGAGGCGCTGCCCACGCGGCGACATCAGGATCAACGGGCGATCGTCGCGGGCGACGGTATCGATGGCGGCGCCCAGAATGTCGGGGCGCATGACCATGCCCGGGCCGCCGCCGGCCGGGGTGTCGTCGACCGAGCCGTAGCGGGTGGTGGCGAACTTGCGGATGTCGACGGTTTCAAGCGACCAGCGTTCTTCGGCGAGCGCCTTGCCGCAGAGCGAAATGCCAAGCGGCCCCGGGAACATTTCGGGCAGAACGGTGAGAACGGTCGCGGCCCAGCTCATGGTGCGGCCTTTTCTTGCTTTTCGCCGTCATCGGCGGCGAGCACGGCGATGCCGACTTCGGAAAGCACGACGCGGCCTTCTTCAGTGTCGACGACGGGCACCATGTCGTTCGTGAAGGGCAGGAAGCTCGAGCGCGAACGATCGCGCTTGATTTCGATCAGGTCGCCGGCGCCGAAGTTTTGGAAGCCCAACACTTCGCCGATTTCGCGGCCCGAGCCGTCGACGACCGGCAGGCCGATGAGATCGGCTTGGTAGTATTCGCCGTCGTCGACTTCTGGCAGATCGTCGCGCGCCACTTTGAGTTCGAGACCTTTCAGCGTTTCGGCGACGTTGCGGTCGGCGACGCCTTTGATTTCGGCAACGACGATGTCGCCCTGCAGGCGCGCCCGCACCAGCTTGAAGCAGCGGCCGTCGGCCACCGACACCGGTCCGTACGAGGCGACGTCAAGCGGGTCCGCGGTGAAGCTTTTGATCTTCACCTCGCCCTTCAATCCGTGGGGCCCCAAAATGCGGCCCAATAGAATTTGCTTGTCCGTCATCGTTCGTTCGAGCCGCACTTACGCCGCGGCTTCTGCCGCCTTCTTTTCGGCCGCCAAACGTTCCTGCGTCTTCTTGCGCGGGGCGGATTTCGACGGGTCGTTGAATTTCGTTTTCTTCTCGGCGAGACCAACTTCGGCGAGGAAGCGCGAGACGCGGTCGGAAGGCTGCGCGCCTTGGCTGAGCCAATATTTCATGCGGTCGAGATCCATCTTCACGCGCTCGACGTCTTCCTTGGGCAGCAAGGGGTTGTAATGGCCGATGCGCTCGATGAAGCGGCCGTCGCGGGGCGAGCGCGCGTCGGCGATGACGATTTTGTAGAACGGGCGTTTCTTGGTGCCGCCGCGCGACATTCTGATTTTCAGCATGCAGATGATTCCTTCTTTCGATCCAGATTCGATTTCAACGTTTGCCGCCGGGAAAGCCCGGAGGTAATTTCATGCCCGGCGGCATTTGCATTTGGCCGCCGCCGAGGCCCGGCAGCTTGCCGCCGCCCGGCATTTGCGGCGCGGCGCCGCCGAAGAGGGCGTTCATCAGGCCTTTGCCTTTGCCCATCTTCTTCATCACGTCCGCCATCTGGCGGTGCATTTTGAGAAGCTTGTTCACTTCGGAAACTTCGACGCCCGAGCCTTGCGCGATGCGGCGGCGGCGCGAGCCGTTGAGCACATCGGGGGTTTTGCGTTCTTCCTTCGTCATCGAGAGGATGATCGCTTCTTGGCGCTTCAGCATCGTGTCGTTCATGCCGGCGGAGGCCAGTTGATCTTTCATTTTGCCGATGCCCGGCAGCATGCCGAGAATGCCCTGCATGCCGCCCATGCGGCGCATCTGACGCAGTTGCTCGGCCAGGTCTTCGAGGTCGAACTGGCCCTTCTGCATCTTCTTCGCCATCGCCTCGGCCTTTTCGGCGTCGACGGTTTCGGCGGCTTTTTCGACCAGGCTGACAACGTCGCCTTGGCCCAGAATGCGGCCGGCGATGCGGCGGGGATGGAAATCTTCAAGCGCGTCGAGCTTTTCGCCGGTGCCAAGCAGCTTGATCGGCGCGCCGGTGATGGCGCGCATCGACAGCGCTGCGCCGCCGCGGCCGTCGCCGTCGATGCGGGTGAGGACGATGCCGGAAAGGCCGATGCGTTCTTGAAATTGTTTGGCGACGTTGATGGCGTCTTGGCCGGCGAGACTGTCTGCGACGAGCAACGTTTCGTGCGGGCTCGACAGATCGCGGATTTGCGCGATCTCGGACATCAGCGCTTCGTCGATGTGCAAGCGGCCCGCGGTGTCGAGCATGACGACGTCGTAGCCCGAGAGTTTTGCCGCTTGCATCGCGCGCCGCGCGATATCGACCGGCGTTTGGCCGGCGATGATCGGCAAGGTCGCGACACCGGTTTGTTCGCCGAGAATTTTCAATTGCTCTTGCGCGGCCGGACGGCGCGTATCGAGCGAGGCCATCAGAACTTTTTTCTTGTCGCGGTTCGTCAGGCGCAGCGCAATCTTCGCGGTCGAGGTCGTTTTGCCGGAGCCTTGCAGGCCCACCATCATGATGACGGCGGGCGGCGTGACGTCGAGCGACAGGCCTTGCGCTTCTTCGCCCAGCGTATCGACGAGGACGTCGTGAACGATTTTGACGATCTGCTGGCCCGGCGTGACCGAGCGCAAAACGTCGACGCCGATCGCGCGTTCGCGAACCTTGGCGAGGAAGTCTTTGATCACCGACAGCGAGACGTCGGCTTCGATCAGCGCCAGACGCACTTCGCGCAACGCGACGTCGACGTCGGCCTCGGTCAGCGCGCCGCGCCCCGTGAGACCGTCGAACACCGACGATAAGCGATTGGTCAATGCGTCGAACATGAAACCTGCAAAACCCTTCAAGGGGTTTCGCCAAATGCCTATCGCGCCCGCGGGCGCAACGCGCTGGCGGACGTTGACCTCAGGGGAGGCCCCAAGGCGGATCGGCACACAGCGATCCCGGAAATGAGGGGCGGAACCTAGGGAGGGGTGGCCTTCGAGTCAAGCAAAGCTGGGTTAATTCACGCCCAGGCCGGCACCTAGTCCATCAACTGGCGGCGGAAATAGGTATAGACCAGCGCCATCTGCTCCGAGCGCAGGCGGAGCGTGGTTGCGGCATCGTGGCCACCGTCGGCTTGTTCGTAATAGTAATAAGGCTGGCCATTTGCCTGCATCTTGGCGGCCATTTTGCGGGCGTGGCCGGGGTGGACGCGGTCGTCTTTGGTCGAGGTCATGAAAAAGACGCGCGGGTATTTCACGCCTTGCTTCAAATTTTGATAGGGCGACCAGCGGGCGATGATGGCGCGCATGCGGGGATCGGCCGGATCGCCATATTCGGACACCCAGCTGGCGCCCGCCGACATGTGGGTGTAGCGCAGCATGTCGGTCAGCGGCACCTGGGCCGAAACGGCGTTGAAGAGGTCGGGATTTTGCACGAAGGCGCCGGCGGCCAGTAGACCGCCTTGCGAGCCGCCCATGACCCCCAACCTTCGCGACGAGGTGAAGCCGCGCGCGATCATGTTGCGCGCGACGGCGGCCAAATCGTCGAAGTTGCGTTGACGCAACGCGCCCTTGGCGGCGTCGTGCCAGCGCGGTCCGAATTCGCCGCCGCCGCGCACGTTGGCGATGGCGTAGGCGCCGCCTTGCTCCAACCAAAGCTTGCCCGCGGTCGACCAATACCAAGGTGTCGTTGGAATTTGGAAGCCGCCATAGGCGTAGAGCAATGTCGGTGTGGTGCCGTTCGACAGCAGGTCTTGCTTGCGCACGAAGAAATACGGAATCCGCGCGCCGTCGGCGGATACGGCTTCGAATTGGCTGACTTCCAAATCGTAGGCATCAAAGCGCGGCGGCAGTTGCGCGATCAGCTGCGGCTCGCCACCCTCCGACATGATGTAGAGGCGGTCGGGGATGAGGAAGCTTGCATATTTGAACATCACGTCGCGGTCGAAGGGGCTCGCGGTGACGAGTTCGATCGTACCGTCGTCCGGTAGGCCTAGCCGTCGGGGCGACCATTTTGTGCCGTCGAAAATGACTTCGTGGACGCGGCTCCTGACATTTTCAAGCACGGAGAGATAGACGGCGTCGCGGCCGATCATGACGGAATCGAGCGCGGATTTCGCGTCCGGCGTGAAGAGGGACTTGACCTCGGGCAACGCCCCGCCCGTTTCGAGCAGGCGGTCGAGCGAGAAGGCGACCAACGAGCCTTGGAGGAATTGGCGCCCACCGGTGCGCCAATTCTGCGCCAGCGCAAAAAGGAGTTGGCGCTTGTGCAGCCCTTTGAATTCGGCGAACGCGGGGACAGGCACGCGAAGAACGCGCGCGTTCGCGTCGGTGTAGAAAAGTTCGGCGCTGAAGGAACTGATGCCGCGGACGATGAAGCGTTCGGGCTTTCCGGCGGCATCGAATTCAACGATGGGTTTCGTCGATACGTCGCTTGCAGTGCCTTCATAGACCGTGGACGCTTCCGACACGAATTGACCGCGCGATAGTGTTTTCACTGTGCGGGGATAGCCCGATGCCGTCAGTGTGCCCCGGCCCCAATTGGTCGCGACCATAATCGTATCCATGTCGACCCAGGCGATTTCGGTTTTGCCCTCCGCTATTTCGAAGCCGTCTTTGACGAATGATCTGGTGGCGAGGTCGAACTCGCGCACGACGACGGCATCGCGCCCACCGCGCGAGAGCTTAACGAGGCAGCGTAGATTGGCGGGCGGAAGGCATTGGGCGCCTTTCCAGACCCATTTTTCGTTTTGCCGCAGACTTAAAGCGTCGAGATCGAGAAGCGTTTGCCAGACGGGCTCCCCTTCGCGGTACGACGCAAGCGGCGAGCGGCGCCAGATGCCGCGCTGGTGGGTGTCGTCTTGCCAGAAATTGTAGACTTGGCCGCCGGACAGGGTGCCGAAGGGAATGCGATCTTTGGCCGTCAGAATTTCATGGGCGGCGGCGAATGCATCTTCATAGAACGGATCGGCTTTGAGTGTTTTTAGCGTGTAGTCGTTTTGCTCGCGGACCCAGGCGCGGGCCCTGGCGCCTTCGACCTGTTCAAGCCAGATGAAGGGATCGTATTCGGCGATGTCTGAGAAGTCGGCGCGGGCGGGATAAAGGGAGAACGCAAGAACGATGACCCCAAACGCAGACCATAGGCGCATCGACTACCTCTAACTGTCATCGCGCCCCCGCTGTGGGTTTACCTAACATGGTTTCCGGTAAATCTCATCCGACTCTCGCGTCAGTTCGCCAAAACTTTCGCGTCGTGCCGCTGGTCATGCCGGTGCTTGAACGCCTATATACGGCCCCGATGGGCACCGCGTTTTACAAGATGAACGGACTGGGCAACGATTTTGTCGTTGTCGACGCGCGCGCGCGCCACGTTCGCTTCAGCGCGGAAGTGGCGCGGCGGATCGGCGACCGCCATCGCGGCGTCGGCTTCGACCAGATGTTGTCGATCGAACCTGCCAACGGCGCCGGCGATGTGGCGATGCGGATCTGGAACACCGACGGCAGTTTGTCGGAGGCGTGCGGAAACGGGACGCGGTGCGTCGCCGACTTGTTAATGGCCGAGAGCAAAAAGGACAGCGTGACGATTGCGACGGCTGGCGGGTTGTTGTCGTGCAAGCGCGAGGCCGATGGGCGCGTGACGGTCGACATGGGCGAACCGAAGCTCGAGTGGCAGGACATTCCGCTGAGCGAGCGGATGGACACGCGCGTGCTCGACATTCAACTGGGTCCGATCGATGCGCCGGTTTTGGTCGGGCCGTCGGCGGTGAATATGGGCAATCCGCATTGCATCTTCTTCGTGGCGGATGCGGAAGCGCACGATCTGAAGAAGATCGGGCCGATGATCGAATACCATCCGCTGTTTCCCGAACGCGCGAATATCAGCCTGGCGCAGGTAAGGAGCAAAAGCGAAGTGCGGTTGCGCGTATGGGAGCGCGGCGTGGGACTCACTCAAGCTTGCGGTTCGGCGGCGTGTGCCGCAACGGTTGCGGCGGCGCGCAAGAAGTTCACCGACCGGAAGGTGCGCATCGTTCTGGACGGTGGGACGCTCGACATCGAATGGCGCGACGACAACCACGTGCTGATGACGGGGCCGACCGAGTTGAACTACACCGGCGAACTCAGCGACCGGTATTTCGCGTCATGAGCGTCGAGGTCATTACGCTGGGGTGCCGGCTCAATATGTATGAGTCCGAGGTCATCCGCGCCAAGGCGCGCGAAGCGGGCCTTGAGAACGCCGTGATCGTCAACACCTGCGCGGTGACGAGCGAGGCCGTGCGCCAGGCGCGGCAGCAGATTCGCCGCTCGCGCAAGGAGAACCCCGGTGCGCGGATTATCGTCACGGGATGCGCGGCGCAGACCGAGACCGAGACTTTTGCGCAGATGCCGGAAGTCGATCAGGTTTTGGGCAATAACGACAAGCTTGAGGCGCGCGCCTACGCGTTCGACGTTCCAACGGAACGTGTGCGCGTCAACGACATCATGTCGGTGCGCGAGACGGCGTCGCATTTGATCGCAGGCTTCGAGGGCAAAGCGCGGGCGTTCGTGCAGGTACAGAATGGCTGCGATCATCGCTGCACCTTTTGCATTATTCCCTATGGCCGCGGGCCGTCGCGCAGCGTGCCGGCGGGTGCCGTCGTCGACGACGTCCGCCGCTTGGTCGATCAGGGCGTGCGCGAGGTCGTGCTGACAGGGGTCGATATCACCGCCTATGGCGCTGACCTGCCCGGAGCGCCGAAGCTCGGGCGGTTGGTCGAGCAGATCTTGACCTTGGTGCCGGGGTTGGCGCGGCTTCGCCTGTCGTCGCTGGATGTTGCCGAATGCGACGAACGGCTGATCGATCTGGCAGTCCACGAGCCGCGGGTGATGCCGCATCTGCATCTGTCGCTGCAGGCGGGGCACGACATGATATTGAAGCGCATGAAACGGCGGCACACGACGGCGCAGGCTGTCGCGTTTTGCGAGCGCTTGCGCGCCCTTCGGCCGGAGATCGTGTTCGGCGCGGACCTGATCGCAGGCTTTCCGACCGAGAGCGACGAGATGTTCGAGACGACGCTCGGCCATGTGCGCGACTGCGGCTTGACCTATTTGCATGTGTTTCCGTTTTCGGCGCGCGAGCGCACGCCGGCGGCGCGGATGCCGCAACTGCCCGGCAATGTTATCAAAGAGCGCGCGGCGCGTTTGCGCGCGGCGGGGGCCGAGGCGTTGACGCTTCACCTGGCGTCGCTGAAAGGTCGCGAGATCGAATTGCTGGTCGAGCAGGATTTGATCGCGCGCAGCCCGACCTATGCGCCGGTGAAGCTGTCGCGGGCGCATGGCAACGGAGCGTTGGTGCGGGCGCTGATCGTGAGCGCCGATGCGCGCTTTGCCTATGCCGAGGCCGCGTGATGCCGGAGAGCGAGGGCAAGAAGCCAGGGTTCTTTGCGCGCCTTAAAGCGGGGCTGACGCGCAGTACGCAGACGCTGACGCAGGGTATTACGCGGGTCTTCACGCGCAAGAAGCTCGATCAGGCGGCGCTGGACGAGCTTGAGGAATTGCTGATCGGCGCCGACATGGGTGCCAAGGTTGCGGCCGATGTGGTGGCCGAAATCAAGCGCACACGCTTCAATTCCGACGTCGCGGAAGAAGAGGTGCGCGGCGTGTTGGCCGAGGAGGTGGCGAAGATTTTGCGGCGGGTTTCGAAGCCTTTGACCATTCGTATGGACCTGAAGCCGCACGTGATTTTGATGGCCGGGGTCAACGGGTCGGGTAAGACGACGACGATCGGCAAGTTGGCGCAGAAATATCGCGCCGAAGGTTTGAAAGTGATGATGGCCGCGGGCGACACGTTTCGCGCGGCGGCGGTGGAGCAGTTGAAAATCTGGGGCGAGCGCACAGGTGCGCCGGTGATTTCGAAAGAGATCGGCGCGGACGCCGCGGGGCTGGCCTATGAGGCGTTCGAAAAGGCGCGCAGCGAAGGGTTCGACGTGCTGTTGATCGACACGGCCGGGCGGTTGCAGAACAAAGCCGGGTTGATGGCGGAACTTGAGAAGATGGTCCGCGTGATCAAAAAGATCGATCCCAACGCGCCGCACAGTGCGATTTTGGTGCTGGACGCGACCACCGGCCAGAACGCGGTGGCGCAGGCCGATGTATTC
Organism: Alphaproteobacteria bacterium; assembly: GCA_021413465.1. Lineage (GTDB taxonomy): Bacteria > Pseudomonadota > Alphaproteobacteria > Micropepsales > Micropepsaceae > SZUA-430. The sequence continues at coordinate 9,988 of JAIOQG010000321.1, forward strand.
CGCGCGGCGGTGGGGATTACGGGACTTGTGATGACCAAGCTCGACGGCACGGCGCGCGGCGGGATTTTGGTTTCGATCGCCGAGAAATTCGACCTGCCGGTGCACTATGTCGGCGTCGGGGAAGCGGCCGAGGATCTGCAACCCTTTGACGCAGAGGGTTTTGCGCGGGCGCTGGTGGGCGTGGCCGCGTGATTGAAGGGCATCACCGTCGCGAAAACGTGACAAAATAACGTGGGCCGATCTGGCCCCGTTCAGCCCAACGCGGCTATGCTTGGGCCCATCATGCACCCCATTCTCAAGCTTGTGCTCGATATCGGGCCTCTTATCGTCTTTTTTGGCAGCTATTACGCGCTCGGAATCATGCCGGCAACGGGCGTGTTCATGGCAGCGACGTTAATTGCGGCGGCCGTTTCGTACGCGCTGACGCGCAAGGTGTCGCCGCTCATGATCTTCAGCGCCGTTGTCGTGATGGTGTTCGGCGGGCTGACGCTGTGGTTGCACGACGAGACGTTCATCAAACTCAAGCCCACCATCTATTACGTCACCGTTGCCGGCATCTTGCTGGGCGGTTTGGCGTTCGGGCGGCTGGTTATCAAGGACGTGATGGACCTTGCCATGCATTTGACGGACGAAGGGTGGCGCAAGTTCACGGTGCGGATTGCGGTGTTCTTTTTGTGCATGGCCGTGCTCAACGAAATCGTGTGGCGCAATTTCGATACCGACACGTGGCTGTTGCTCAAAGTTTGGGGCTTTATCCCTCTGAGCTTCGTGTTCTTCGCCGCGCAGATGCCGCTTTTGATGCGCTACGAAATTAAGCCGCCCGCGGACGAGACATCGAAGGCGGCTTAAGGGCCTGCTTTCAACGCCGCCAAATCAATCGACACGAAGACGCTTGCGCCGTCGCCGCCGTGAACGGGCATCGCGTCGGCGGGTCGCGCCGCCGTCAAGGCGCGGGCTTCGTCGGACTCCGGTAACGGCGAGCGTTCGATCAGCACGATTTTCGCAGGCTTCGTCGGATCGAACGCGATTTCAAAGGCGATCGGGCGCAAGGCCAGGCCGAAGAGGCGCGCCGTCACCGGTTCTTTGCCGCCGAGGCGGGCTTGGCCCAAAACTTCTTGGCCGTCGATTCGCACAGTGCGCACGCCCGATCCGGGCGCAACGCCCAGGGCCATAACAAAACCGCCACGTACGGCTTGCAGCGTGCCGGCGACGACGGTTAGGCCGTCGCGCGCTGTGATGCCGGCGACAGCGAAGACGGGGGGCGGCAATTTTTGATCTATGGCCGCTTTGAAACGGCCCTTCGTTTTGAACAGTCCGTATTGCACATACTCTTCGTCCTGAGGTGAGAAGCCTGAGGCTTTGAGAAATGTCTCGTCGGTTGGCAATTCGGAGATCAGCCAACGCGGGGCGTTCGTCGCCTTGTCGTCGTAGTAGACAATGTTGAGCGGACGCGGGTGGTCGGGCGAGAAGGCTTGGACGCGGGAGGCGAAGAACGCCGCGATGGCGACGACCGCGGCGCAGACGAGTAAGGCGGGCCAGGCACGCCGCGTGGCGCCGGGGGCGGTTGCGAAATTCGGCGCGAGCGCGAGAGCGAAGGGGCCGAGTGCGAGTAACTTAAATTGGCTAAGGCTGAAGCCGATGACGGCTTCGAGGGCCAGCATGTGCGCGAGCCAAAAGAAGGCGATGGCCGCGAAGCCGAGGCCCGCCGTCAGGGTCAGGGCGGATTTCTTGCCGAGCAACGTTTCGGCCCAACCGACAATGGCGACGATGAGCGCCGGCCACACGAGGGCGTAGGAGGCGCCGGACAAATACGCGGCGCAGGCGCTGGCGAGGATGGCGAGGACGAGCCAATTGACGAGCAGGCTGGCGCGGCTGTCGCTGCGCCCGGCGATGAACGTCGCGACGAGGATCGCGACAAAGGTCGCTGCGGCGGCGATGGCAATGCGCGCCGGCCAAGGCTCGGGGTGATCGAGCGGATGGACGCCCGGCCAAATGCCGAGCGGATACGATAAGGCCCAGCCAAGCGCGAAGAGCGAGGCGAAGATGCCCACGAGCGCCAGTACGGACCACGCGACCGCGCGCAAGGAGAAGGCATCGCGATGGGCAACGATCAAGCCGACGATCGCGAGCAGCGCTGCAATGGCTGCGGGCAGATTGATGTCCGCAGGCCAGACGACCATGGTTTGGCCGAAGAGGTCGAAGTAGCTGGCGTCGGCGCCGGTCTTTAGCTTTGCGAGATCGATGCCGGTCAATTTCGACATTAGTGCGAAAACGTTGTCGCCGTGATGCTGCAACGAATTTTTGTCGAGATGGGCGAGATCGTCGTGGCGCGAGTGATAGAGCGAGGCCGAGCCGATGATCGCGAAGTTGAAGCCGGTGAGGCCGTATCTTTTATAGATGCTGAAGTCGGTGTCGTTGGGCAGCAACCTGTAAATTTCATAAGCGAGCGAATTCGACACCGGGCGGTCGACCGCACCGGCAAAAAGATCCATCAGGCGCGCATTGCCCGAGCCGGTTTCGAACATGATGCTGGGGCCCGAGGTGCCGCGCGCTTCGACGTTCACCACCAGGCCGACCCGCTTCATCAGCGGATGATGCTCGGCAAAAGCGAGCGCGCCGCGCAAGCCGGTTTCTTCGCTGTCGGAGATCAGAATGATCACGTCGTTGCGCGCGGGCGGCTTCGCGGCCAGGTGCTTGGCAAGTTCGAGCATGACGGCGACGCCGGCGCCGTCGTCACCTACACCGGGGCCTGCGGGCACGCTGTCGTAGTGGGCGGTGGCGAGGATCGCTTTGCCTGTGCCCGTGCCTTTGCGCACGGCGACGATGTTTTCTACCGCCGAGCAACCGGCGCTGCGATCGGACGGCGAGCACTGAAACACCGATTGGATCTCGGGCTTGTAGCCGGACGCGGTGAGTTCGGCGACGATGCGGTCGCGCACGACGGCATTTTCGGGCGAGCCTGCCGGATGAGGAACTTGTTCGGCGAGCAGGCGCGAAAGCGTTTCAAAGGCCTTGGCTGACGAAAAACCGGTATTGCCGGACGGCGTGGGGGCGATGAGCTGCGCCTGCCACATCCACAGCAGGTATGCCGAGAGCACGGCGACAGCGAGCAGTGCGGCAAGCGGACGAAGAGACGAGTTCGATGGCATGTGCGTTCCCCCTATGCGATTTGGACACGGGCGGATGAGTATCGCAATGCTCTTCCCCGGGGAGCTAGGCTTTCGTTTTCTCCTTGAACGGGCACAGGTCGCGCACGACGCAATCCGGGCATTTCGGTTTGCGGGCGATGCAGGTGTAGCGGCCGTGCAGAATGAGCCA
>JAIOQG010000349.1 GCA_021413465.1 Alphaproteobacteria bacterium
AGCCCGCTGCGGTGCCAGTCGGCGACGGTGTTCGCCATCATTTTGTAGAACCCTTCTTCGCCGAGCTTGACCGCGAGGCCCCACGGATCGTCGAGTATGGTCTTGAACGGCATTTCGTAGTCTTTCCACTCCGGCTCGAGCAGGTTGGCCATCACCAGCGTGTCGTCGTAAACGAAGCCCACGCAGTCGTTGCCTTTGAGCGCGCTGTAGACTTCAGCAGTTCCCTTGAACGCGACGATCTCCGCGCCGTAGTCCTGCTGGATCTGTTTGTTGTACCAGGCGCCCTGGATCATGCACACTTTTTTGCCCTTGAGGTTGGCCCACTCCTTCAGCTTGGCGGCTTTCGGCGTGAGGATGTTGACGCCCGACGAGTAGTAGGAAGGCTCGACGATGTAAACCACTTTGCGGCGGTCGGGCTTGTCGTTCATGGTTGCGATCATGAGGTCGATCTTGCCCTGTTCGAGGAACTGCATGCGGTTGGACGACACCACGGGCACCAGTTCGAGTTTGACGCCGAGGCGCTTGGCGACGTCGGCCGCAAGGTCGGGTTCGATACCGACGATGGCGCCGCTGGGGTCGCGGAAGCCGTACGGCTTGTAGTCGGCCTTGACGCCGACGATCAGCGTGCCGCGTTTCTTGATGTCCTCAAGCGCGTTTTGCGCGCTCGCGGGTGCCGCAACCACGGTTGCAAAAACTGCGATCAGGCCGAGATGGATTAAGCGGAACATGGAACCTCCTCTGAGTATGTCTTTATCATGTAAAGCGAAAGCCGTGCCACTGTAACACGGGCAGAAAGCGGGCGACAATCGTAGCGCAGGCGACCCCGCCTGCACGGGCCACAATGCAGGCGAGTCGCCTGCGCTACCTCTATTCTGCAAAGGCCGCTATGCGCTGGCGGCTAAAGCGGTGCGCGCGGCACTTTTCTGGTGCGACGACGTCAATGCCGTCAATTCGCGGACATCGGCCAGGCGTTCGAATTTTTCGATCGCGGCATACATTTCCGCGATGCGCGGTTCGGGCAGCACGCGTTTCGCGCAGTTGACGAATTTTTCTTTAAGCAGCTCGGTCGTCAACGGATTGGCCGAGGTGCGGCCGTACGGCTGGTCGACTTTTTGCGTGTGCACCGTGCCGTCGCGCAGCGTGACTTTCACTTCGGCCCCGAAATGATTGTCGGCCGGGAACTGCGCGGTGGTGTACGCCGCGGCGTGTATGCGCGGCATCAGGTCGCGCGTCTTTTTGTCTTTGTAGGCGTCACCTTCGAATTGGCCGATCACGACCTTGCCGTCGACGAGCGCGCGCGCCAGGCAGTACTGCACGCTGAATTTGGCGTCCAACTCGCTTTGCGGGTTCGGGCGGTTGGTGTGTTCGAGACGCCGCGTGTGCGTCCACGAATCGATCCTTTCCACGTCGGCGGGTTTCAGCTTGTGTTCGCGCACGAGCATCAGCATGGCGTCAATCGCGGGGTGCGTGCTGCCGCAGCAATGGTACTGTTTGATCGCGATACCCGGTTCGACGATGTCCCACGGTTTGCCCCACGCCGGCAGTATTTTCTCTGCGTCGTAATTGCCTTCGCCGTTGAACACGTTGAAGAAGCCCTGCTTGTGCTCGAACGCCGTGGCGGCGTTCGCCGTGTAGCCTTCGCGCGCCAGCAGCGCCGCGTAGAGGCCGTTGCGCGCGCAGTGGCCGACGTGCAGCGGCTTCATCATGGTGCCGAAGTTGGCTTTGACGCCCGAGGAGAACGACACGGCCGCGGCAATCGCAACTGCGGTCTTCGCGGCGTCCAGTTTGAGGAGGTGCGAGCAGGCGGCGGCGGAGCCAAACACGCCGAGTGTTGCGGTCGGATGCCAGCCTTTCATGTAGTGATGGAAATTGACGCCGAAAGCGATCTTGGTTTCCGCTTCAAAGCCGGCGACGTAGGCGGCGATGAAGTCGCGGCCGCTGGCGCCCGTTTTATCGGCCAGCGCAAACAGCGCGGGCAGTATGGGCGCCGACGGATGGCCGCCGCGCCGTTGACCAGCGCCGCATCGAGCGGATTGACGCGCTCTTCGGTGCCGAAGACGTAGCTGGGGCCGGGGCTGGAGCCCAATGCTTTGCCAGCGAGGCGCGCGGCGTCTTCGCGGGCGCCGGCGAGCGTTACGCCCACGGTATCGAGTATGCCCATCTTGGCCCAGCGGATGGCGTCGGGCGGCAGACTGTCGTAAGTGACTTCGGTGATGCGCTGTGCGAGTTCGAGTGCTATTGACATGTGACACCCCTGATATTTAACCGCCAAGACGCCAAGATCGCCACGAAAACCAAGGAAATTATTAAATTATAAGCTTGCCGCCAGTCGAAGTGTGTTTATGCACTTATCTATTGCTGCTTGTCCTTGGCGTCTTTGCGTCTTGGCGGTTCAATTGTATTTTTACTCAGCTTTTACGCCCGTTTCCTTGATGACCTTCGCCCACTTGGCGATTTCGGATTTGATATAGGCGGTGAAGTTTTCGGGCGTGCGGCCGACGGGCTCCGAGCCGTCGCTGGCGAAGCGATCGCCGACTTCGGGCGCCTTGAGCGCCTTGATGATTTCGCTGCTGAGAAACGCGACGACAGGCGGCGGTGTTTTGGCAGGGGCGAGCACGCCGTACCAGCCGCCGACGTCGTACCCCGGCACGCCGGCTTCAGAAATCGTCGGCAGGTCGGGCGCCGCCTTCGAACGCTGTGCCGTGCTGATCGCGAGCCAGCGCATGCGTCCGGCTTTGACATGCTGGATGGTGCCTATGATGGTCGTGTACTGCGCATTGATCTGGCCACCGAGCAGATCGTTGATTGCCGCTGCGCCGCCTTTGTACGGAACATGTATCCATTCGATTTTGGCCATGTGCGCGAACATGGCGCCCGCGAGATGGCT
>JAIOQG010000060.1 GCA_021413465.1 Alphaproteobacteria bacterium
AGATCGCAAAGGCCTGAACGCGGTCATCCTCGACGGCGGCGACAAGCTCTTGGTCTTCGGCGAAGCCGGCGTCCAAGACCAGTCCCTCACCCCAAGACAAGAAGACATCGAAGTCCCACTCCCCCCAGGTGGCGGCGGCTAGATTCCAAGCCATTGATTTGCAGGACTTGACGCGGCTGTCAGTATGACGGCCGCGTCATTTTTCTTGCCTCCAGCCATTTTGAGCTTACGATCCTGTGCCAACGAGGCCCCTAACGGGCCCTACGGCCGCACACGCGGCCAGCGCACCGGAGGAACTCATGGCCGAACTCACGAACATCACCAAAGACCCTGCTTACAACGCCGTCGACCCCACCGACTTCGCGTCCATGATGGAAGTGAATCGCTACAACGACCGCACCACGGCCTTCGATAAAATCATCTCCGCCACCCACGACCACTTTTGGGACCCGCTCGACAAGAAATACATCGACTTCACCGAGCCCTTCGACATGGAGAAGGACTACATGGTCGACCCAGCGCTGATGACCGAGCTGCGCACGGCGGTCGGCGACAAGCTCGACGAACGCGGCAAGATCAAGCTCACCAACCTCAACGTCCACTGGTCGTTCTCGAGCATTCTGCACGGCGAGCAAGGCGCGCTGTCGCTGTGAAGCTCTGCCAACTCGTCATGACGGACGAAGCCTTCCACCACAAATTCGGAAAGATCTGGGCCGACCGCACGATCCCGCATTTGTCGAAAGGCGAGGCGGAAAAGATCGAAGATTGGGCCTGGGAAGTGTTCCAAGTTCTGCTCTTTAATCTCGCAAGCCCCGATCAAAAAGGCTGGATCTATCGCGAACTCGGCCTCGATCCGCTCTGGGTGCAGCAAGCGTTCATGGAAGCGCTGACCGACGCCGAAATCCGCAAGGAACTTCAAGACGCGACGAACATCTTCCGCGTCCTGATCAAAACCCTGCTGAAAGCCGGCATCATCACCGATCGCACGCGCAACAATTACGCCGCTTACATCGACATGGCCGAATTGTACGCCGAGGGCGATCGCATGATTGGCGACGACATCGCCGAAGAAGGGATCAAATATCTGATGCAGTTGAACGGCAGCGGCAAAATCCTGCGCACGCCGTCCAGCATCGCCGCCGAATAACAAGCAACGGAGAAGACCAGTGGGGAATATCACCAAGGACATCGCCTACGACGCGGTCGCGCCCGACGACTTTGCCTCGATGATGGATGTCGACCGCTACAACGCCCGCTCGACGGCGTTCGACAAGATCATCTCCGCGACCCACGATCATTTCTGGGACCCGCTCGACAAGAAATACATCGATTACGCGACGCCGTTCGATCTTGAGAACGAGTACATTATGCCGCCCTGGCTGAACCTCGATCTGCAAACAGAGGTCGGCGCCAAACTCAACGAGAAACAGAAGATCAAGCTGGTCAATTCTTCCGCCCGCTGGGGTCTGTCCTCGATCCTGCACGGCGAACAAGGCGCGCTTTCTCTCTCGGCCTCGCTCTGCCACGTGCTGCGCGATCCCGGCGCCCAAGAATACGCCGCCAACCAAACGCGCGAAGAAGCCCGCCATGTCACCGGTTTTGCCATGTACATCAAGGCCCGCTGGGGCAAGCCGCTGCCGGTCGGTCCCGCGCTCGGCAGTCTTCTGTCCGAGATGGTGCTCTCGCCATACGTTTGGAAGAAACTCGTCGGCATGCAGATGCTGGTCGAAGGCCTCGCCATGGGCGCCTTCGCCACGAACTATCAGTACACGAACGATCCGCTGTTGAAGCGCCTCAGCCAACTTGTCATGACGGATGAAGCGTTCCACCACAAATTCGGAAAAATCTGGGCCGACCGCACGATCCCGCATCTGTCGGAAACGGAACGAAATCTGATCGAAGATTGGGCGGCGCAAGTCTTCACCGGCCTGCTCTTCAACCTGGGCAGCCCCGAACAGAAGAAGCCGATCTACGCCGAATTCGGCATCGATTGGGAATGGGCGCAATCAGCCTTCCGCGAAGCCTTCACCAATGCCCGCGTGCGCGAACGCCTGAAAGACCCGACCTCGATCTTCCGCGTCCTGATCAAAACGCTGCTCAAGGCCGGCATCATCACCGACCGCACGCGCGCCACCTATGCCGCCTTCGTCGACATGGCCGAACTGCACAAAGAAGGCGACCGCATGATCGGCGACGACATCGCCGAGGAAGGCATCAAATACCTCATGCAAATCAACGGCGGCCAAGGCCGCACGCCCCTGAGCCTCGCAGCAGCGGAATAGCCTGGGAGCGCGGGCGTCCCGCCCGCCCTTTCTTCAACCCTCCGAGGCGGCATTCTTAGGTTACGAGAAGCTGCCAGAATCGTGCTTCCACGGAGGCGATGCGCGTAACGCTGGCTCTTGATGACGATCTCCTCGCTCAGGCGCAGAACATCACAGGGCTGATCGAAAAGTCGCGCCTCGTGCACGAGGCGCTCAAAGCCTTGATAGAACGCGAGAGCGCAAGGCGCCTCGCGGGCCTCGGCTGAAGCGACCCCGATCTGAAATCCCCACCGCGCCGTCGTTTGAAGTCTTCCAAAAGCCGAAGATGGGTATGTCCGATCTAGCGCTCTGGCGGTGCGATGCACTCAGCCTTTTTGCCGGGATCGAACCCCCATCCTTGAGCCCGGCGCCGAATCGAAGATAACTCGCCACCGGCGTTGGTGCACGCCACCAAGACGTTGTCCTCATCGACCCATCGCGCTAAGCCGGGGCTTACGCCCCAGTGCAACAGGTACTGCCATTCGAGCACGAACCTGGAGCCGACACGCCGCCAGATGCGAATTGCGTTTGGGCTGTCTACGCCAGCTTCGCTCTCAGGGGTGATCTCCAACGCCCGACCACACTTGGGCGAGAGGCTGACGTCACCCAGGATCCTTGTCTGGCGACCGTTGCGCTCATCGATCAACGATCGATCATCGTTCTCGTCGTAGCGGATCATGACGACAAACAGCCCGCAACTTGGATCGAATGACTCAAGATAGTGATGATACCAATCGACTTTATGTGCCAGCAGCCAGCGCTTCCGCAGCGGGTTCGCGCACGCGCCATCGTCGTAATCATCGAGGCGTAGTGTTGCGCCCGACTTCAGCCGCAGGTTCAGCCGGCATCCGGATCGGGATGCCGCGCCGCCAGCTTCCTTCAGCACCAAGGCCTCTCGCTGTTCCAGCGTCATGCTCGCCCACCCGGGAGCGCGCGGAGCAGCCGAAGTCGCTGGAGCTCCAAGCGCTAAGCAAATGAACATGATCACTGTAAGCCTGACGCGCATCGAAGCACACCGAACGGTCGCAGTTAACCCGCTTGTAGACGCCCTGCCTTGGAATGTCGAACGCCCGATGGTGCGCACGCTCGGCAAGCAACTCCATTACATCTGCGCATCGAAACCATGCCGACCTCGGCAATGACTGCTGCTCTGGCCGCCCGGATAATGCAGCCAACGAAATCGGAGGCCGCCCATGCAAACCTACCTACAATGGACCAGCATCATCCTGTTCCTCGCCGTCAGCGCCTTTCTCGTCGCCTTCGGACTGCTCTATGCAAACGTGACCGATCTTCTCTGGTTCCACGCCGCCGCTGTGCCGCCCGAAGCGCTGGAAAAAGTCCGCCCGCTTTACTTCGCGTTGATGAAGCTTATCGGCGGCGCCTCGATCGGCTTGGGGATTCTCGGGGGATATGTCGTCCTCGTCCCCATGCGCCAAGGCATGCCCTGGGCTGCAACTTTTTTATCGCTAACCTATTGGATCGCCTTCGGCGTCGCCGCGTTTACCGCAATTCGACTGGCCGAACTCACAGGCGCGCCGGTCGCTTGGTACAACATGGCAATTCTTTCTGCCTTAACGGCGGCAGCCTACGCAGCGCACGCAGCTGCGCCGCGCCGCTAACGTTTACCAAGCCGCTTGGAGTTCGTGGACAAGCCGCAGCGATGGCAAGACTATCCCCTCAGCCCGAGAAACGCCGGGGGGAGCACCATGGCCGTACAGCCGACGATGACGAAA
>JAIOQG010000319.1 GCA_021413465.1 Alphaproteobacteria bacterium
GGGCTTTTGACCGCATCGGCAAACATCGCTTCGGTTGCGGATCTCGGCGTGCAGTCCTTACCCGCCCGCACCAATCAGCTGACCGACAGCCTAGACCTGTCGCCCGCCCCTTCGGTTGAAGGCGTACCGCCCGCGGCGCCCGAAATTCTTGACGCGGCAGCCTCGGCAAACCCGCCCAACACGCCCGCGGCACCGCGCCAGCTCGGCACCGTGGCGCTCACGCCAGTCGCCGCATTTCCCGACAACATCAACGGCACCAACACGATCAACGGACGCTACTTCGACGTCACGCTGCGCAACGCCGGCATCGTCACGTTGGGCGGCATCTCGCCCACGATCGATCGCTTGACCGTGAACGGCGCGGGCGCGGGATTGACGATCAACGCCGGCAGCACACTCACGTCGCTCATCTCGCCGGAACTCTGGCTCGGCAACATCACCGCCAACGGCAATTTGAAATCCGCGCTCAACATCTGGCAACTCGGCGGCACGATCCAAGGCACCGGCGCATTGCAACTGGGCACCGGCGGCGGCTTCTTTAGTCTCGGCGGCAAAGTGGCGCCGGGCAATTCGATCGGCACGTTGTCGGTCAGCGGCAACTATTTCCTCGGCGACACCGGCCTGCTCGAGATCGAACTCACGAACGGCGCCAGCGATCTTCTGGCCGTCAGCGGCAACGCAACGCTTGCCGGCACAGTTCAATTCAAAGCCTTCGGCCCGAACCCGCTCGAAGGTCAAAGCTACACCTTCCTCACCACGGGCGGCACCGTAACGGGCCGTTTCAGCGCCGTCCAAGATCTCTTGCCCGGCGCCTTGTTCCCGATCGTCAGCTACGGCGCGAACTTCGCCAAAGTCACCGTAAGCTCGCTGTGCAGCTTCGCGTCGGGACCGGTGCAAACACCGACCTGCGGCGCGCTCAACGACCCGGCGGTGCAGTCGGATCCGGACATGACGGCAGCCTTGGCTCAGCTGCAGCAACTCGCGGCAACAAATCCAACCGCCTTGTCGGGCGCACTTGAAGCGCTCAATCCCACGCGCGCTCATGCACAAACGATCGTCGGATTCTCCGCGGGCGATTTGTTGCGCAACCAATTCGGCCGCCGCACGCACGACCTGTTCGGCGGCGCATCGGGTACGGGCATGGCGAGCCTCGACGTCGTCGGCGCGCAACTCGCTTCCTCCGACCCCAGCGCCGAGATGTTGGCCTCAGCCGCCGCGGCCGCCTTGGCCGGCGCCGGCGCCGCAAGCGACATCAAACTTCCCAACGGCAACGGCATTTTCTTCGCCGCCGACGTTGCCATCACCGACACCGACCAAGTGGCCGCGATCGGCAAAGACACCGCAGATGTCGCGGCTTTGACGGTAGGCCTCGATCACTCCGACGGCGCCGGCTTCGTCTTGGGCGCCGCCCTCAGCTACCTGCAATCGAATGTGTCGCAAGACTATGGTCTGGGTGGCGACACCTCGGGCGAAGGCGTCGCGATCTCAGGCTACGGCAACCTCAACCGCGATCGCTTCTACATCGACGCATTCCTGTCCTATGCCTGGCAAGACTTCGAAACCAGCCGCAGGCTGCTCGTTGGTCCGTTTGTCTTTGCCGACGCCAAGGGCTCGACCGATGCGTCTCAAACCCAAGCCGGCGCCACGCTCGGCTACGCGCTCAGCAAGTCCGAGAACGCATCGTTCCACGCCGTCGGCGGCCTCTACTACATGAACCTCGACATTGGCGGTTACACCGAAACCGGTGCGGGCGCATTGTCGGCGGTCATTCCCAGCCGCTCGATCGACTCGCTGAAGGGCCAAATCGGCGGCGAGCTCGCAGTGCATCTGCAACCGGGCAACGACACCTTGGTGCCGCTCCTGCGCTTGGTGTGGAACCACGAGTTCATGGATGACCCGCTCCTGATCCAATCGGGCTTTGCCGGCGCACCGGCAACCACGTTCGCGACGCCGGGCCCCAATCTCGGCAGCGACTGGGCGACGGTCGGCGTCGGCGTCTCCGGCAAGGTCAGCGCCGGCACAAGCTTCTACATCCGCTACCAGCACGACTTCGGTCGCGATGGCCAACAGAACGAAGAAGTATCGGCAGCAGCCCGCATGGCGTTCTGACCGCACGCAAGCGGCGACCACAAACAAAGGCCAGTGGCACAAAGCCACTGGCCTCTTTTGTTGGCTTAAGGCAATGACAGCGCTCGGCGACGACGCCATCGCAACGGTCGACAATACGAAAAGCTTGTTCATGACACTCACCCAGCTCGACGCCTTCGCCCTCACCTTGCTGATCGAAGCGACGGTCGCGGCTGCGCTGGGGCGCGCGCTGAAGCTGGACCCGCTGCGCTGCGCTCTTGCCGCCGTCGCCGCCAGTTCGCTCACGCACCCCACACTCTGGGCGATCTATCGTCCGGCCCAAGACTATTTGGGCACGCACACCATTTCCATTCTCGAAGGCCTGATCTTGGCCACCGAAACGCTTGCCTATCGCGCGCTGGCGACCTCGCGCTGGCTGTTTGCGCTGTTGCTGTCGGTGGTGGCGAACGGCGCTTCGTGGGGCGCGGGCGCGATTATCTACGCACTAACGTAAACCCCTGCCCCAGCGCCAGCAGCAGGATCGGCACCTCGACCCAGGCGTGGATTCCCGCCGCCACCGCATACGCCGCGCGCGCATCGGTATAGCTCACCGCATAGATGCCGAAACCCAACGTCGCCATCGCCGCCACGCCGCCGGCAAACACCGGCCAGCTCGGCCACGGCACGATCGTCGCGCGCGGCACGCCGTTCTTCGCCGCCAGCAAGCGCGGCAGCAAAACGATTACGGCGACATAATGCATCGACTGCGCCACGACGGCGGCCGAGAACAGCGTCAGGTTCGACGACCCGCGCGGCAGGAACGACAATAACGGACTGTCGCCCGCCCCGAACATCGATGCCGTCCACAGCGCATCGTTTGCAAACACGAGGGCCGCCAGATGGTGAAACACGCCGGTCGCAACCAAAGCCGGCAACACGAAGAACGGCACGCTCAACAGCAATAGCCAGCGCCGCCGCTCCTCGCCCTCCATGATCTCCGCGACAAATCCCATCGGCGTTAGATTGTGCACCCACGCCCAGATCAAAAACGTCTCGAGCGGCGCAAACGCGGCGCCAAGCCCGAACGCGAAGCCAAGCCCCGCGCCGAGCACGCGGTTTTCGCGCATGAAATACGCCGCCGTCAGCGCCAGCGCCGCGCCGCACGACAACTCGATCGGCACGAACACGCCGGCCGGGATCAGATGCGTGCCGTTACCGATCCGCGCCAACGCAATCACAGCCAGCAACCCGCCGATGATCCACAACGCCGCAGCCGGTGTCCGCGCGCCAAACCGCTCGTCGCAATAGCGCAGCTCGTAAAGCACATGCGCTAAGCCGAAGGCGCTGATCATCAACA
>JAIOQG010000328.1 GCA_021413465.1 Alphaproteobacteria bacterium
CCGCCATCACGCCACGGCCCCCGAGGATGTGTCGGGAGCGGGCGCTGCTTCAACCCGGTCGACGCCCATCGCCGCATCCGCCGCGTCCGTCGCCGCGTTCAACCCCGCCTCGACCGCAAGCCGCGCCGCATTCACGCCGTTCGCATCCGCATCGCGCGGCACATAGATCGGCTCGCCCCAGACGATCACGCCGCGCGTGAAGGGCAGGGGCACGACAAAGCGGTCCCACGTCCTAAGAACGAAGCGCGAGCGCACGCTGTAACTGCACGGAATGATCGGCTGGCCGGACATCCGCGCCACCGTCACGATGCCCTCCGTTGCTCGCATGCGCGGCCCGCGCGGCCCATCCGGCGAAATGCCGACGGACTCGCGCGCCTGCAGCGCTTTGAGCATGCTGCGCAAAGCGGCCACGCCGCCTTTGTTCTTCGTCGAGCCGGGCTTGGCCGCCGAACCGCGGATCGATGCCAAACCGAAATAGGAAATGGCGTTGGAGATGATCTCCCCGTCCGGGTGCATCGAAACCAGAATGTTCATGCGCGCGCGCCGCGGCCACATGCACGGCAGCATCAACAATCGGCCGTGCCAGAACGCCAACACGAACGGCTCGCCGCGATCCCAAAACGCAGTGGGAATTTCGCCGTGCTGCACCTCCCAGCGTCCGGTCGCCCACACGAAGCCCATATACTGCGCCACGACCCAGCATCCCGCGCGCCGGACCGTCGTGGATTTGCGGATGCGCCGCCAAGTATCGTGCAGCACCCGGCTCATTCGGCGACGGCCGCAGGCGCGGTCCGCGTTTCGGCGTACTGCGTGCGATAGAGCCGCGCATAAAGCCCGTTGCGCGCCAGCAACTCGCCATGCGTGCCTTGCTCGATCACCTGGCCCTGGTCGAACACGACGATCTTGTCGGCGTCCACGATCGTCGACAGCCGGTGCGCGATGACCAGCGTCGTGCGGTCCTGCATCAGCAGCGTCAGCGCCGCCTGCACCGCGCGCTCGCTCTCGCTGTCGAGTGACGACGTTGCCTCGTCGAGCAGCAGGATCGGTGCGTTCTTCAAAATCGCGCGCGCAATCGCGATGCGCTGGCGCTGCCCGCCGGAAAGCCGCACGCCGGCTTCCCCGACCAAAGTTTGATAGCCCTGCGGCAACGCCAAGATGAACTCGTGCGCCGCCGCCACGCGCGCCGCATCCTCGATCTCCGCTTGCGTCGCGCCGGCCTTGCCGCAGCCGATATTGTCGGCAACCGTTTCGTCGAACAGAAACGGATCCTGCGTCACCAGCGCCGACGCATCGCGCAACGACGCCACCGACACGCCGCGAATATCCTGCCCGTCTATTTCGATCGAACCGCCGGTCACGTCGTAGAAGCGCAAGATCAGATTGAGCAGCGTGCTCTTGCCCGCCCCCGACGGCCCGACCAACGCCACCGTCTTGCCGGCGGGCACGTTGAACGTCACGTCGCTGAGCGCCGCCACGTCGACGCCGCCATAGGCGAACTGCACCTGCTTGAACGAAATCGCCGCCCGTTTGGCCCCGGCCAGCAGCGTCAGCGCTTTCGCCCCCGGCGCATCCGTGATGTCGCTCGGCGCATCGAGCAGCGTGTAAGCGCGCGCCGCCGCCGCCGACCCTTCGCTGAGCGCGGTGTAGAAGTTCGAGAGCGTGCGGATCGACTGATAGGACAGCATCATCGCGCCCAGAAACGACATGAAGCTGCTGATCTCCATGCCGCGATTGGCGGCGTAGAACATCACGGCTGCAATCCCAACCCCCGCCAGCGCCTCGGCCGCAGGCGTTGCGGAAGCGCGCGCCTGAGCGCCCTTCATCAAATGCCGCATCCGCTCGGTCACGATATGCGTGGCGCGCCCGATCGCGTGGTCTTCCATGCGATAGGCCTTGATCACGCGCCGCCCGTCGAGCGTTTCGGACAAATGCGTCGCCAAATCGCCGGTGGACGCCATGCTCTGCGTCGCCGCCTTGCTCGTCTGGCGCCCGAGGTTCAGCGTGAACAGCGCCGTCACCGGCAACACCGTGCACAAGATCAACGCCAGCGGCCAATCCTGATAAAACATCACCGCGCCAAGCCCGACGATCGTCAGCACGTCGCGCACCATGCCCTGCACCGAGCGCGTCACGCTCTCGCGGATCAACCCGGCATCGTTGAGGAAGCGCGCCGCGAACTGTCCCGAATGCATCGCGTTCAGCTTCGCGATGTCGTAGCGCGTCACCTTCGCGAACATCGCCACCTGCAAATCGTTGACGACCCCTTGCCCGATCCGCGCCAGCGCCACGCCGCTGAAATAGGATGTCCCGGCCTTCAAGATCATGACCCCGAGCAGCGCCGAGGGGATCAAGATCAGCATCGACGGATCTTTGACCGGAAACAGATGCTTGATCGCCGGGTCGAGCAAATAGGCCAGCGCCGCCGTCAGCCCCGCCTCGACGACCATCAACCCCATAATGACCGCGATCGTGGCCCGGTACGGACGCACGAAATCCTGCGCCAAGCGCAGCAACGGCCGCGCGGCGTTCCAACTTTGTGCTTTGGTGGTCGTCAAGCCCGTTTCGCTCACGCGCGTCTTCGCCGCCCGGCCCCTCTCGTCTAGAACCGGTAGAACTATCACGCAGTCAAAGGCTTAACCACAACTCCAGCGTTTGGATGGTTACCCGCGTTTCTTAGGTTTTGCGGGCTTTCCACCGCGTTCTGCGGCTTTGGCCTTGGGCGCGCGCCCTGGCGCTTTGGCCGGGACGGTCTTAGCGGCCGTAGGCGTCGCCTCGTCGTGCGCGGATTGATCGGGGTCGAGCAGGCGGTGCAGATGCACCACGAAGTAGCGCATGTGGGCATTGTCGACCGTGGCCTGCGCCGCGGCCTTCCACGCCTCCCGCGCCTTGGCATAGTTTGGAAACAGCCCGACGAAATGGGTCTTCGACAGGTCTTTGAGTTCCATCTTGTCGAGCGAACTGAGTTCGCCCCCGAACACCAAATGCAAAAGCTGCTTGGCCATGAAATCCCCGAACGGTTTGCGCCGATGGGCGTGATGGCGCACCCGGCCGCACCCCGTCAAGCGCCGGGCTTACCCAGGACGCGCCGGGCGGCGCAGCGCAGCGCCGCCTCGCGCGCGTAGGGGGTAGCTTCCCCGAAGGGGAAGCGTAGGGGGATTTCCGCGAAGGGTCCGCGAACCATCCACGAAGGGTCCACGAACCGTCCGCGAAGGTCCGCGAATTCATCCGCGAAGCTCCACGAAGGGTCCGCGAAGGGTCCGCGAACCAACCCCAACTCCGTCCCAGCGCCGGGCGGCGCAGCGCAGCGCCGCCTCGCGCGCGGGGGGTAGCTTCCCCGAAGGGGAAGCGTAGGGGGGACTCGGCGAACCCCGTCAGCGGGGCGTCGGCGGGGTGTCGGCGGCACGTCAGCGGGGCGTCAGCGGCGCGCGCAAACAAGTCAGCGGCACGTCAGCGGGGCGTCGGCGAAACGTCGGCGGAAGTCGCAAAACAATCATTCGGCTCGTCCTTCCCAGTGATGGATGATCTGCGCCGAGCGGGATGCTCCAAACGGTTTCCCCGCAAACGCCTCGACCGGATCTAGCGCAGACGCACCGGACGAAAGGCAGGCTCAACGGCCCGCAGATACAATATCAAATCGCAACGAAAAAAGCAATCGAAAGCGAATACAAAAATAATGAATAGCTTGCCCTTACTCCTGCGGAAAAACGTCGGCATGCATACAATTCGGTCAACAAATCCTTGTCATCCCGGGCGTTAGTTGAGCTCAACTCCGAAGGAGTTGGCCGCGAGACTTACGACCCGGGACCCAGGTGTGACGTGCTCTGAGGTCGTCACACCTGGGTCCCGGATCGCTGATTTTTCCAACGAAGCTGACGCTTCGGGAAAAATCGCGTCCGGGATGACAGATGTATTTTCTACGACAAGAATTGCTTGCATGCCCAAGCTCAGAAGGGCTGAGATTTTTGTCAAGGCAACCTTATATGCCCCGTCCTCGCCAGGATCGCTGCGTGCAGGGCGGGGCCTGCGCACACGATGCTGCGATGGTTGGGCACGATCTGATTGTAGACGAGCTTCGCGCCCGAATGCGCGCTGACCACGCCGCCGGCTTCCTCCACGATCAGCGTGCCCGCCGCCGTGTCCCATTCGTGCTTCGCGGACAGCGCCATCATCGCGTCGTAAGCGCCGTTCGCAACCAGCACCATGCGATAGGCGATGGACGCGCGCTTTCCCAAGTCCATCGCGGGCCAGGGCTCAGGCCACGCCGGATGTTCGATCACGTCGCGCGCCACCAGCATGCGGCAGCCCTCGAGCGTGGCCCGCGCACTGACGCGGATCGCAGCCCCGTTCAGCCGCGCCCCGCCGCCCAGCACCGCCTCGAACATTTCCTCCGTCATCGGATTATAAATCGCCGCCGCCACCGGCGCGCCGTTTTCCACCACGCACGCGCAGATCGTGAACTCAGGTCTGCGTTTGATGAAGCCGATGGTGCCGTCGATCGGGTCGACCACGAACAGCCGCGCTTTGCCCAACCGCTCGCTCGTGTCGGTGCTTTCCTCCGACATCCAACCATAGTCCGGCCGCGCGCCGCACAGCTGCTCGCGCAGGAAGCGGTCGACGGCCAGATCCGTTTCGGTGACGGGATTGCCTTTCGACTTCTCCCACACCTTCGAGACGCCTTCGAACCCCGCGCGTGCGATCGCCCCGGCCTCGCGCACGCAGTCGACCAGAAGGTCGCGATCGCGCGCCCGCTCAATCGCCGGCAACGGTCATGCCTTCGATGCGCAATGTGGGCGCGTTCGTGCCGTACTTGAAGACGAGATCGTTGGCCGGCGTCAGCTGCGCGAACATGAAATTCAAATTGCCCGCGATCGTAACCTCGCTGACCGGGAACGTCAGCTTGCCGTTCTCGATCCAAAACCCGGCAGCGCCACGGCTGTAATCGCCGGTGACCCCGCTCACGCCCATGCCGATCAATTCGTTGACGTAGAAGCCTTGCTCGATGTCGGCAATCAGCTCCTCCGGCGTTTGCTTGCCCGGCACCATGTAGACGTTGCTGGTGGACGGCGAGGGCGGACCGCCCGTGCCGCGCGCCGCGTGACCCGTCGTCGTCAACCCCAACTGCCGCGCCGACGCGCTGTCGAGCAGCCAGGTTTTCAGCACGCCGTCCTCGATCAAATTCATCGCGCGATTGGCCACGCCTTCGCCGTCGAACGGCTTCGACCGCACGCCGCGCACGATGTGCGGATCGTCGACGATGCGAAGCCCGGCCGGGAAAATACGCTGTCCCATTTTCTCTTTCAGAAACGACGTGCCGCGCGCGATCGAGATGCCGTTGATGGAGCCGGCCAAGTGCCCGATGATGCTGTTCGACACGCGCGGGTCATAGACCACCGGCACCGCCTGCGATTTCACTCGGCGCGGGTTCATGCGCTTCAGCGTCCGTTCGGCGGCATTGCGTCCCACCTTTTGCGGATCGCCCAGATCCGCGCCGTGACGCGCCGACGAGAAATCGTAGTCGCGCTGCATATGCGTGCCTTCGCCCGCCAGCACGCTGACGGAAACGGATATGTTCGTCGTCGCATAAGACCCGGCAAATCCTTCGCTCGTGACCAGCGCCACCGCGCCGCGCCCCCAGCCGGCGCTGGCGCCTTCGCTGTTGGTGATGCCGGGAACCTCGCGCGCCGCGCCTTCGCAATCGCGCGCCAGTTCGACCAGGCGTTCGGACGAGGGCTCCTGCGTATCTTCAAGGTCGAGCGCCGGCCACGCCTTGGCGAGCAGCTCGCGCGGCGCCAGCCCGCAATAGGGATCGGCCGGCGTCGTGCGCGCCATCGCCACCGCACGCTCCGCCAATTGATCGAGCGCCCGCTGAGACAAATCGGTCGACGCCACCGCCGCCTGTTGCTTGCCGATGAAAACGCGCAAACCCAGATCGTGCGCTTCCGAGCGATCGACCTCCTCAAGCTTGCCCAAGCGGTACGACACGCTCGACGACACCGAATCGAATACGACCGCGTCGGCCGCTTCCGCGCCCATCCGCTTTGCTTTCGCAATCAGCGTTTCCAGAAGAGAAATACGATCAGACATGGTGGGCATTCGCGATCCGGGGGTGAAGCAGCGGCGAATGAACCGCCCGTGGCCGGACAGGTCAAGCGAAACACTTGCGTCAAAAGGGCAAAGCTGGTCCTTTGCCAATGTACCCCTATTTGGTGAGGTTTTGCGATGAGCGTATCCCGGCAATTTGGCCTGCTTTCCGCAATCGGCTTTCTCGCCACCGGGCAATTTCTGTTGCCCTCCGCTGCCGCCGCTGATTCGCCGCGCATCCCGCAGACGCCGGCGAAGGTCGTGGTCGACACTTTTCACGGTCAAAAAGTAGCCGACCCCTATCGTTGGCTGGAACAGGCGGGCGACCCGGCCGTGAAGATGTGGTCCGACGCGCAAAACGTCCGCACGCACGCCTATCTCGATGCACTGCCCACGCGCGGCGCCTTGAAACAAAAACTGACGAAGCTGATCGGCGCCACCTCGCCCAACTATTACGGTCTGCGCGTGGCCGGCAATCAAGTCTTCGCCATGTTCAATCAGCCGCCCAAACAACAACCGATGCTAGCGGTCATGCCGGCGACGGCCGATCCCGCCGCGTCGCGCATCGTCGTCGACCCGAACAAATTGAACGCCAAAGGCACGACCACGATCGACTGGTTCGTCCCCTCCCACAGCGGCAAACTCGTCGCCGCCTCTCTGTCGGACAACGGCAGCGAAGACGGCGCCGTCCATGTCTTCGATGTCGCGACCGGCAAGCAAGTCGGCGAAGTCGTGCCGCGCGTGCAATACCCAACCGGCGGCGGCAGCCTCGCCTGGCGCGCCGACGACAAAGGTTTTTGGTACACGCGCTATCCGGGCTTTGAACGCCCCGAAGCCGATCGCCATTTCTTCCAACAGGTCGCCTTCCACGAAATTGGCAAGGACCCGGCGAAAGACGCCTATGTCGTCGGCAAGGAATTCCCGCGCGTCGCCGAAGTCGAACTTGAAAACGCCGAGAATCCGGATTGGCTTTTGGCCGCAGTGGCGAACGGCGACGGCGGCGAATTCGCGCATTGGCTGATGGCGCCCGACGGCAAGTGGACGCAAGTCTCGAAGAACGAGGACAAGATCGTCAAAGCCGTCCTCGCCGACGACGCACTCTATCTGCTGTCGCGCAAAGACGCGCCGCGCGGCAAAGTCCTGCGCCTAAGCCTCAGCAATCCAACGCTCGCCAACGCCAGCGAGGTTATCCCCGAAGGCGCCTTGACGATCGACACCGACGGCCCCGGCGCCTTGACCGTGACCGCGAAGAAAATCTTCGTGCGCTACATCGATGGCGGCCCCTCGCGGGCGGTGATCTTCGATCACGCGGGAAAGCGCAGCGGCGACCTGCCGTTGCCCGAGGTCGCGGCACTGTCGGAAATCACGGCGGTGGGCGACGACGTGCTGTACGAAGTGACGACCTACCTCACCCCCGCGCGCTTCTCGCGCTACGACGCGGCCACCGGCAAAAGCCAAGACACGAAACTGCGCCTCGTCAGCCCCGTCGAATTCCCCGACATGGAAGTCGTGCGCGCCTTCGCCCCCTCGAAAGACGGCACGAAGGTTCCGCTCAACATCATTCGCAAAAAAGGTCTGGCCCTCGACGGCACGCATCCGACGCTGCTCTACGGCTATGGCGGCTACGGCGTGAACATGTCGCCCTTCTTCCTCGGCGCCACGCGCCGCGCCTGGTTCGATGCCGGCGGCGTCTATGTCGTGGCGAACTTGCGCGGAGGCGGCGAATACGGCGAGGAGTGGCATCTGCAAGGCAATCTGACGAAGAAGCAAAACGTCTTCGACGATTTCCTGGGCTCGGCCCAATTCCTCATCGACCAGAAATACACGAGCGCAGCCAAGCTCGCGATCATGGGCGGCTCGAACGGAGGCTTGCTGATGGGCGCGGCCTGGACGCAAAAGCCCGAACTCTTCCGCGCCGTCGTCAGCCAGGTTGGCATCTACGACATGCTGCGCGTCGAACTCGACCCCAACGGCAGCTTCAACATCCCCGAGTTCGGCACGGTCAAAGACGAGGCGCAGTTCCGCGCTCTCCACGCCTATTCGCCCTATCACAACGTCCGCGACGGCGCGGCCTATCCGGCGATCTTGATGATGACGGGCGAAAACGACGGCCGCGTGAACCCGCTGCAATCGCGCAAAATGACGGCGCGCATGCAAGCCGCGAACCCGAACGGCAGACCCGTCTACCTGCGCACCAGCGCCAACTCCGGCCACGGCCAAGGCAGCTCGCTCTCGGTGCGCATCGACGAATACGCGGATTACCTAAGCTTCCTGTTCGACCAACTCGACATGAAACCCGAGGCCAAGACGCAATGACGGCGAAGGGGTTCACGCTCTTCGCGACACCCATCGGCACCTGCGCCCTTGCCTGGGGCGAGCGCGGTATCGTCGGCGCCAGCCTGCCTTCAAGTGGCGAGGCCGAAACCCGCGCCCGCATGCGCGCCCGCTATCCCGGCGCCGCCGAAACCGAAGCCCCGCCGGACATTGCCCGCACCGTCGATGACATCCGCGCCCTGCTTGAGGGCAAGCCCACGGACCTTGCGCACGTCGCGCTCGACATGCACGGTGTCCCCGATTTTCACCGCCGCGTCTACGACGCCGCGCGCGCCATCCCGCCCGGTCAAACGCTGACCTATGGCGAGCTGGCGGAGAAACTGGAGGCCCCCGACGCCGCCCGCGCCGTCGGTCAAGCGCTGGGCGCCAATCCGTTTCCCATCATCGTGCCCTGCCACCGCATTCTCGCCGCCGGCGGCAAGACGGGCGGCTTCTCGGCCCCCGGCGGCACCACGACGAAAATGCGCATGCTCACGATCGAAGGCGCCAAAGTGAACCGCTCCCCCAGCCTGTTCGATCAACTCCCCCTCCTCGCCAGCCCGCGGCGCGCCGAAACAGCGGCGTTAGGAAATTACAATTTCACTGGTCGTTGCTGGTACAAACAAAAATCATGTCATCCCGGCCGAGGCGGTAGCCGAGAGCCGGGACGCAGGAGACGGGGCTCAACACGCATTCTCCTGGGTCCCGGCTCGCTGACTTTTCCAACGAAGCTCACGCTTCGGGAAAAGTCGCGTCCGGGATGACAGCATCAGTTTTTGAACCGCGTTCCCGGCATGTCCGCCACAAATCCGGTGTCCATGTCGTACAAGTCCGCCCACGTCGGATTCGCCTCTTCAATCAACTCGAGCTTCCACGATCGCCGCCAGCGCTTCAGCTGCTTCTCGCGCACGATCGCCGCGGTCACATCGCCGAACATCTCGTAATAGACCAGCCTCTTGACATCGTTCGTCTTCGTGAACCCTTCGACAATGCCTTCTTTATGCTCCCATACGCGCCGGATGAGATTGCTCGTGACGCCGGTATAGAGCGTGCAGTTGCGTTGACTGGCGAGGATATAGACGAAGTAGGAATGATCGTCGCGCATAGGCGGACTTTAGCTATTCAAAAAACTCATTTCATCCCGGCCGAGGCGGTAGCCGAGAGCCGGGACCCAGGCGTGACGGGCGCCGAGGTTCGTCACGCCTGGGTCCCGGCTCGCTGACTTTTCCAACGAAGCTCACGCTTCGGGAAAAGTCGCGTCCCGCCTGCGCACAAGGCTCCGGCGGGCTAGGATGTCCACACTCGGCCCGCCGTAGCTTTAGCGAAGGGGGCCGGGATGACAACCCTGTTTCGCTCTAACCGCTCACCCGCCAAACCTTCGTCCGCCGCACCTCGCGATCCTCAAGTTCGCGCGTCGTTTGCACATCGTAGACCGCAAGCTCAGTCATGTTCGACGACGGCAGATAGTTGCGTCCCGGATCGCCGATCAACACCGTCGCGCCGCGCGCCGCCAAACGCTTGAGCCAGTCGAACACCCGCCCCGACATCTCGCGCTCGTAGCAAACATCGCCCGCGATCACGGTGTCCCACCCCTCGTCGCGCCCGACCGCGTCTTCGAGCGTGCTTTCGATTTGCACGTCGTTCGCGCGCGCGTTGAGGGCGATGGCGGCAATTGCAAAGGCGTCGATCTCGCTCGCCAACACCGACCGCGCGCCCGCCTTCATCGCAGCGATCGCCGAAAGTCCTGACCCC
>JAIOQG010000329.1 GCA_021413465.1 Alphaproteobacteria bacterium
GCATGACCGCAAGCCAATGGGTCAAACGCGCCGGCACCGACCTCGTGACGGCCAAACTCGAAGCCGCGATCATCACCATGACCGGCAAACCCCGCCGCATCCCCGAAGATGTGAAGGTGAAGCTGGCGGCGTTTTTGGATTAGGCGCGCTTGCCTGGTCAGCTAACTAGTCATATATCTAGTCAGCTGAGGATCACGGCTCATGACCGACACCTGGAATGTGCAAGACGCAAAGGCGCGCTTTAGCGAGCTGCTGGATGCCAGCGTCGCACGCGGCCCGCAAATCGTGACGCGCCGCGGCGTCGAGACGGCGGTCCTTGTTCCGATCGAGCAATGGCGCAAACTAGACACGAACGCACGGCCGAACATCAAGGATTGGCTGCTCGGACCCGGCCCTCGTACCGAAAAGCTGGTGCCGCCGAGGAAGAAACATCGCCGTCGCAAAGCGATCAAATTCTGAATCGTATGCCGGGATATTTGCTCGACACCAACGTCATATCGGAGTTGCGTCGGGCGCGGCCGCACAAAGGCGTGGTGAACTGGATTTCGTCGATGGCACCCGCCGAGATTTTCGTTTCGGCGGTATCGTTCGGCGAGATCCAACGCGGCGTTGAAGCAACTCGCCGAGCAAACGCAGCCAAGGCGCGAGAGATTGAAACCTGGCTGGATGCTGTCGTCGGCTCGTTTCCCGTCGTCGCCGTGGACCGCGACATGTTTCGCGAATGCGCCCGTCTCTTGCACCGGAAGTCCAGGTCCGATTTCGAAGACGCGATGATCGCGGCAACGGCGCGCGTTTGCGGGCTGACCGTGGCGACACGCAACGTCAGGGATTTCCAGGCCTTCGGCGTGCCTGTGTTCGATCCGTTTGGGTTCAAGGACTAGGTCGAATTCGTCTCTTCAGAACCGGTACGCAACCCCCACGCCCACGACGAGCGGATTGATATCGACGCTGGCGTGCTGCGGCCCGAGCGCCGTCTCGAGATCGACGTCGGTGTTGATCCACACCTTCTTCACGTCGACGTTGATCGACCAGTGTTCGTTGATCGGGAAATCGACGCCCGCCTGCAGCGCAAAGCCCACGCTCGAATCGAAATGCGCGTCATAGATCGCGGGGTTCGCGTCGCCGTGCCCGAAGAACATCGTATAGTTGATGCCGGCGCCGACATACGGGCGGAACACCGGATCGTCGGGTTGGAAATGATACTGCACCGTCAATGTCGGCGGCAGCAGCCAGACCTTGCCGATATCGAGCCCCGTCGGCGTATGCGTGATGTCGTGTGGCGTCACCGCCAGGATCAACTCCGCCGCCCAATGCTCGTCGAAGAAATACGAGATATCGAGTTCGGGGACATATTGGTCTTCGATCTTCAGATTGCCTCCCAGCGGCGTCACCGTCGCGTCCTCGTCCGGCAACACCGCGAGAATGCGCCCGCGCACGAGCCAAGGGCTCTTGGCTTCCGCGTCTTGCGGAAAGGCGACGGCGGCAATAGAGGCGGTCAACGCGCAGCCCAACGTGGCCGCGGCCAGCAAGCGACTTGTCATGAACGAAAACTCCCAACCCGAAAACAAAAACCAGCCTGTTACTTCAGGTTTGAGTACTAGCCGATGCGCTGCGCGCCCCGCGTTGACCTAAGTCAAATGCTTGTTTGCGTGATCTGCGAAGTGTCGTCGACGCCTATTTCCGTGCGCATTTCACCGCATGAAGGGTGGCGTTGTCGGACAAGCGCACCAAGGTCATTTTAACGCCCGCGCCTTCGCTCACGCGGTATTCGATCAACTGCGCCACTTTTTTGCGATCGGCTTCCTCGGTAACGTCTTCGACGATCAGCACAAGGCGCGTGCCCTTGTCGGCGAGTGCCCACAATCCCAATCCCCACTCGTCGAAGCCGGCTTTGCCGTTGGCCTCAAGGGTCATCCCGTCGCCGCTGGCGCACGAACCGTCGAACGACCATGTCCCGGCGAGCCAAGGTGACGTAACAACAACTGGCGCCGCCACAGCTGCGCCGCTTGCCGCTGTCATGGAAACGGCAACCGCCAAAAAAGCGTTTCTCATTTCATCATCCTCTCGCCGCGACGGGCTCATATGCCACGATGCGCGAGCCGCAGGCGCGGTCGCAAGTGTGCCGTGCAATTTTCGCGGCCACCCCCATGAACTCGCCGTCATTCCGGACGCTTACCCTTGGCCTTAACGCCCGTTCGGGCTAGGGAAGGACCTAAGGGTTTGGGTTGGGCGCCGGTTCGCGCCCTTTGCGTGAATGTTTGCGCCCAAATTTCGACACGTTGAACGGTTGTAGTCGCGCAAATTCCCTAAAGGTGCCAAGGCCTTGGGACGTTTTGCCGGGCGCGGCGGGTGCAGGCCAAGACAGTCGGGCTTAGGCCAAGACAGTAAGGGGAAGAAAAAAGTCCATGGAGATTTCCGCGCTCTTCGCCGCACACGATGCGGTCGCCGTCCTCAAGCCGCTCATCGCCTTTGTGGATCATCTCGCTCATGTCGGCGCCAACCTTCAGGCCCCCGACGCGGCACCCATGGGCCCGCCGCCCTCCGCCGCCCCGCTCGATCCCATCAACGTCACCACGACCGGCGGCACCCAAGCCGCCGCACCCGGCCTCGACATGTCGCCCCTCGCGCTGTTCATGAAGGCCGACATCATCGTCAAGTCCGTGATGGGCGTTTTGTTGCTCGCCTCGTTCTGGTCTTGGGCGATCATCATCGGCAAGTGGTTGCGCGTCGGCGCCGTGCGCCGGCAGGCCGACAAGTTCGAACAGCTCTTCTGGTCCGGCCGCTCGCTCGACGATCTCTACGCCACCTTGAACGCCCGCAACGAAGCCCATCCCATGGCGCATGTCTTCGTCGCCGGCATGCGCGAATGGAAACGCTCGTTCGAAATGGGTCCCGTCGCCTCCGGCCTTTTGCCCAGCGTCAAGGACCGCATCAACCGCACCATGAACGTCACCATCGGCCGCGAGATCACGCGCCTGGAATCGTCGCTCGGCTTCCTCGCCACGGTCGGCGTCAACGCCACCTTCATCGGCCTCTTCGGCACGGTGTGGGGCATTATGAATTCGTTCCGCCAAATCGCCGCCAGCCACGACACCTCGCTCGCAGTCGTCGCCCCCGGCATTGCCGAGGCCTTGTTTGCCACCGCCATGGGTCTCGTCGCCGCAATTCCCGCTTCCGTCGCGTACAATCATTTGTCGTCGTCGGTCGGGCGCATCGCGGGGCGGCTCGAAAGCTTCTCCGACGAATTCGCCTCCATCCTGTCGCGTCAACTTGACGAGAAGGCGCGCTGATGGCCGGCGTCCTCAACACCGGCGGCAGTGGCAGCCATCGTCGCGGCGCTTGGCGTCAACGCCTGCGCCCGCATTCGGAAATCAACATCACGCCGATGGTCGATGTGATGCTGGTGCTGCTCATCATCTTCATGGTGACGGCACCCTTGCTCACCGCCGGCGTCGCGGTCGATCTGCCGAAAACCAAAGCGCCCCTGCTCTCGGAAAACAAAGACCCGCTGACGATCAGCATCGAAAAAAGCGGCAAGGTTTTCCTGCAGGAAACGGAAATCGACATCGCCGAATTGGTGCCCCGCCTGACCGCGATCGCCGAAAACGGTTACGATCAGCGCATCTTCGTGCGCGCCGACAAGTCGATCGATTACGGCACCGTGATGCAAGTGATGGGCGAGATGAATGCGGCGGGTTTCCGGCGCATCGGCCTCGTAACAGAGCCCCCGCGTGGACAGAACAAGAAGCAAAAATAGCACGCCCGAATCCGACTCGCTCTTCGGAGCGGCCGCGATTTCGGCTGTCTTGCACACCGCGGCAATCGTGGCGGCCGTGGTCGTGTGGCCCTACGTCGCCCCGCCCGACATCCTCACGCCCGACATCCTGCCGGTCGAATTGATTTCCGACGTCACGAACATCGCCGCGCAGGAAAAGACCGAAGAGCCGCCGCCGCTGCCGGTGGAACTTCCGATGCCCGCCATACCCGAACCCGCGACCCCGGCCTTCGAACCGCCGCCGCCGCCGCCCGACGCCGAGGTCGCAGCCCTCGAACCCGACGACACACCGCCGCCGCCGCCTGAACCGCCCAAGCCTCAACCGCAGGAACGGCGATTCGCCATGTCCCAACCGCGCGCCAAGCCCAAGCCCGAGAAGCCAAAGGAAGAATTCGACATCTCGAAGATCAACCTGGCGATCGACCGCGCCGCCAAACAGGCGCCCGAGCAAGACAAGAAAGCACCGCCAACGAAAGCCTATGCCGACCGCACCACTAAGGCCGCGGGCGCTCAAACCGCAATGACCATGACGAGCGACGACGGTTTGATCGCGCAAATCAAAGAAGCGATGGAAAAATGTTGGCGCATCCCCGAAGGCGCGCCCGATCCCGCCGCTTTGACCATGCGCGTCAAGGTATTTTTGAACGAAGACGGCACGGTCGCATCCGCGCCACAATTGATGGATCATGGTCCGGCCGGCGATCCCTACTTCCGCGCAGCGGCGGATTCGGCTATTCGCGCGGTGCACATCTGTGCGCCCTACAATTTGCCGCCGGAAAAATACGCCGTGTGGAACGAGTTGACGATCACGTTTTCGCCCCCCGGTTACTGACCCAAAGTCACGACGTTGCGCCGCCAGGCGATATGAGATGAGGATAAAGATGAAGACGATTGGATCGAAATTTTTCGCGCGGGCGGCTTTCGCGCTCGCCTCCCTCGCTCTCGCGGCTTTCGCAACGCCTGCTTTCGCGGCGCTCGAAATCAAATTGGATCAAGGCGTCGCACAACCGATCCCGATTGCGATCACCGAGTTCTTGGGCGCCAATGCCCGCGATCAGCAAACGGCGTCGCAGATTGCCGGCGTCGTGCGCGGCGATCTCGAACGCTCGGGCCTGTTCCAACCGCTCGACCCGCGCTCCTTCATCGAAAAGGTCACGAACTTCGGCGCCATCCCGCGCTTTGCCGATTGGCGCGGCATCCGGGCCCAAGGCTTGGTGACGGGGCAGGCGACGCTTCTGCCCGACGGCCAGCTCAAGGTCGATTTCCGCCTGTGGGACATTTTCGGCGAACAGCAAATGGTGGGCCTCACCTTTTCCACCACCGCCGAAAATTGGCGCCGCTTGGGCCATCTCATCGCCGATGCGATCTACGAGCGCCTGACGGGCGAAAAGGGCTATTTCGACACCCGCATCGTCTTCGTCTCCGAATCAGGCCCGAAGATTAAGCGCCGCTATCGTCTCTCGATCATGGATCAAGACGGTGCCAACCCGTCATTCCTCACCGGTGGCGAGTTCATCGTCCTCTCGCCGCGCTTCTCGCCGACGACCCAGGCGATCACCTATATGTCCTACGAACGCACGACGCCGTCGGTCTTCGTCTTCGACCTGCAAACCGGCCAGCGCGAGGTCATCGGCCAGTACGCCGGTATGACCTTCGCGCCGCGCTTTACCCCCGACGGCAACCGCGTGGTCTTTTCCTACTCGCGCGACAACAACGTCGATGTCTATGTCGCCGATCTCAGATCGCGCCGTCCCGTGCGTCTGACCCAAGATCCCGGCATCGACACCTCGCCGTCCTTCGCGCCCGATGGCTCGCGCGTGGTCTTCAACTCCGACCGCGGCGGCAGTCCGCAGCTTTATGTTATGAATGCCGACGGATCGGGCCAAATGCGAATCTCGCCCCCCGGCCAGGGCCGCTACACCACCCCGGTGTGGAGCCCGCGCGGCGACCTCATAGCGTTCACAAAGCAGGCCGGCCAAACATTCGCCATCGGCGTCATGCGCCCCGACGGCTCGGGCGAACGCATCCTAACGCAAAGCTTTTCCGACGAAGGTCCGACCTGGTCGCCGAATGGCCGGGTGATTCTTTTTACGCGCACAACCCCTGGTCGGGGCGGCGTCGGCGGCGGCTCCACCATTTGGTCGATCGACCTGACGGGCAAGAACGAACGCAAGGTCATCACGCCGGGCGAAGCGTCGGATCCGGCTTGGTCGCCGCTTAATCGTTGAGCTTTTACGACAGTCTCAGGGGCAAACCGCCGCACACGTATCGAGAGTGTGCGACGGTTGTCACGAGGATTAACGCGCTTTTATGCATATAATTGGCGAGTTCGGTTGACGCTCGCCTTGCGTGCCGATATCGCATGCAGCAATGTTGCAATCGTTGGTCTCTAATCTAAGGGGCTATGTCATGGGTGAGGGAGTTCGCGGAATGCTTCGTGGAGCGACGACGTTCAAATTAGCTTTGGTAGTGGTGGCGGCATCGTTGTTGGCCGCGTGCTCATCGACGAAGGAAGAGGCACCGGCGCCCGTCGTGACGGCGCCAACGTCCAGCATCAAACCGGGATCGGCTGACGATTTCCGCGTCAATGTCGGCGACACCGTGTTCTTCGACACCGACGCGCACTCCATCCGCTCCGACGCGCAAACCGTGCTGCAGAAACAAGCCGCCTGGCTTAAGCAGTACCCGGCCGCAAAGCTGATGCTCGAAGGTCATTGCGACGAACGCGGCACGCGCGAATACAATCTCGCGCTCGGCGATCGCCGCGCCTATGCGGTGAAGGAATTCCTGGTCTCGCTCGGCGTCGACGCCGCGCGCCTCCAAACCAAGAGCTACGGCAAAGAACGCCCGGTGTGCAGCGAATCGGACGACAGCTGCTGGCAGCAAAATCGCCGCGGCTTCTCGGTCATCGCCGCCGGCGCCGGCTCCTAAACCCGGGGCTCGGCAACAGCCATCGGCATTTTTGGGGGCGCCTTGCGGGGCGCCCTTTTCATTTGCGAAGCTTTGCCTCAATTTCGTCACCCGGCCGCGCGAAGAAACGTCAGGCGTGCGTCCCAGTTTGAGCGAGTAGAACCGATGCCCATGATTGCAACGAAACAGGCAAAGCGTCTTTGGCTCGCGGGCACGGCGGCGGTATTGCTATCGCTGGCCCCCGCTCACGCCGAAGACCTGGGCGA
>JAIOQG010000330.1 GCA_021413465.1 Alphaproteobacteria bacterium
ACGGATGGCCCAAATGCGCCATATGCACCCGCACCTGATGCGTGCGCCCCGTCTCGAGCCGGCATTCGATCAGCGAAGCCGTCGGCGTGTTCGTAGCCCCCAGCGCCTCGATCACTTTGTAGTGAGTCCGGGCCTCTTTGCCACCGATGCGCAACACCGCCATCTTTTGCCGGTTGAGCGAGCTGCGCCCCAACGCGCCGTCGATCGTCCCCGCCCGCTCGCGCGGACAACCCCAAACCAGCGCCATGTAAGCGCGCTCGACCGTGTGGGCTGCGAACTGCTTGCCCAAACTGCGATGCGCCTGCTCGGTCTTCGCCGCCACGATCAGGCCGGTCGTGTCCTTGTCGATGCGATGCACGATGCCCGGCCGCAACTCGCCGCCGATACCGCGCAAACTCTCGCCGCAATGCGCGATCAACGCATTCACCAGCGTGCCGTCGCGATTGCCCGCCGCCGGATGCACGACGAGCCCCGCGGGCTTATCGATCACGATCAGATGCGCGTCTTCGTAAACGATGGTCAGCGCAATATCCTGCCCCTCGGGCTCAGCCCGAACTGCGGGCGGGATATCGACCACGATCGACTGCCCGCGTTTGACCCGCATGTCGGCGTCGCCTAGCTTCACGCCGCCGCTATACACGGCACCCGCCTCGATCAGCTGCTTCAACCGCGACCGTGACAGATCGGGCCACGCCAAAGCCAACACGCGGTCGAGCCGGTCGCCCGCCTGGGGCTCCTCGATCGTAACCTTGCGCCGCTCACCGGCCGTATCTGGAGTTTCATCTGTCATGGCCGAAGTCCTACCTGAACCGCCCCCCCCATCCAATCGCGGTCTATGGATGCTGGTTATCGGTCTAGGCATAGCCATCCTTCTGGTCCTTGCTGCCATGATCGGCATGGCGATCAAACAAGCCGTTTTCGACCCCAAACCGCTGGCGACCGCCACAGCCACCCTGCAACCCGGCGAAGTGCCCGAACTGAACCTGGACTTGGCGCCAGGCACGACGGTCGCCGAAACCCGCATGGACGGCCACACGCTGATCGTGCGCCTCTCAGGGCCCGACAGCGAAGAAATCCTCATCCTCGACCCCGCCAAGCAAAAAGTGCTGAGCCGCGTGCGCTTCAACAAGAAGGCACCCTGAGACGAAGCGACCTTTCCACCGCGGCCGGCGGCGCGAGGGAAACCGGCCAAATTTTTTGTGCCGCAACGCACCAAACGACACCCCCTAGCAAACCGTAACAGCGTAACAAATGAGGTTTTCCCTCATTTTTGCCGCAACGAAACCGTAACAAACCCGTAACATCCACATCCACCCGCAACAGCCCATTCCCAAACGCGACCAAGCCTCCGGTGGTGGAACCCCACCCCGAAAAACGCCGGCCGATCGCCTATGATTTGAAGCCGCATTTCTAGCAGAAACAGCCGGAAAAATCAAGAAATACGTGGCCCCGGCATTGTGTCACCAAAATTAAATGGGCCCAACCGCCCCGGCGAATCGTTTGCGCGGAGCGATGCGCCGCAGGCCCACCCACACCCCGCGAAACCCGCCGGCGCCACCCACCCTTGATCCTCGGCCCAAGGGTCGCGTAGAACACCCCCTCGGCCGCCGCCCCCATCGTCTAGCGGTCCAGGACGTCGCCCTCTCACGGCGAAAACAGGGGTTCGATTCCCCTTGGGGGCGCCAACTTCTCCAGCACCTGGCCACGAGTCCCTCGCGCCATGCGTTAAGCTCAAATTTGCGCCTGTTGCCCGGGCCAATGTCCATCTGCTGAATTTTTCCGCTCCCCCCTTGCTATGGCGCCGTTCGCCTGGAACCGGGCGTTTTGGTGGAGAAATTGCTTGCGTTATGACCCACAGAGTGGTACATAGACCCATACTGGAGTGGCGCAATGATCGCGAGCTTTCGGGACGACTGGTTGCGAGCGTTCTTTATCGACGACCTTCGATCAAGGAACATCCCACCCGATCTTGAAAGCCGGCTCTTCCGAAAGCTCCAGATGATCGACGATGCGACGACGGATCAGGACTTGCGCGTACCGCCCAGCAACCATTTCGAAAAGCTCGGCGGACGGCTGAACGGTCTACATTCGATCCGCGTCAACAAGCAGTGGCGGCTGATTTTCAGCTGGGACGGCAGTCAAGGCGAAGCAACCGGTGTCTATCTGGACGACCACTCTTATCGGTGAGGCAAACCATGTTGATGACCAAACGAAAACCGGCAACGGTCGCCGAAATCCTAGTTGAAGAATTCATGACGCCGATGAACCTGACTCAAGGCGCGCTCGCGCAGGCGATGGGCGTTCAACGCAAACACGTCAACGAACTTTGCAACAACCGTCGCAATGTTACGGCGGCAACAGCCCTGATCCTCGCCCGTGTCTTCGGTAACAGCCCGGACTTCTGGCTCAACGTCCAACGCCGCAACGATCTTTGGCAAGCCATGAATAGCCCGCGTGAACGCGAGCGGATAAAACGGGCAAAGCCGCTGAAAGCCGCGTGAGGCGCGCGATGCCGATCTACTTAGCAAGCAGCTTGCGGACCGGCAAACATCTCCACTCCGACCCTATATCTTC
Organism: Alphaproteobacteria bacterium; assembly: GCA_021413465.1. GTDB lineage: Bacteria > Pseudomonadota > Alphaproteobacteria > Micropepsales > Micropepsaceae > SZUA-430. The sequence goes on from JAIOQG010000330.1 coordinate 2,575, forward strand.
AACGCCTTGGGAAAGTTTGATCCCATTGGAGCAACGGCGTGAGCTTTGGCTGCGCCTAAAGACCACTGTCGGGACCGAACGATGGCCGACGTTGGAACATACGACAAACGCGCGCCGCCTCATGATCGCCCTCGTCGTGGGCACCACAGCAACGGCATTCGTTGTGGCACCGTCACACAACTGGGTCGTCGCGCTAGCCGCCGCACCGCTCTCCGCCTTGCTGTTGCTGCGCACGACCGCGCACTGGCAAACCCATTTCGCGCCTCAAAGCGCAACGGTCGGACAGGTCGCCGAATTCCTGACGCAGAACATGCCCAAAGCCTGGCGCTCGCCGGGAACCGGCTGGACGCGCGAACAAGTCCGCGCCGTTGTTCGCCGCATTACCGTCGAGCACTTGAACGTCGATGCCACGTTTAGCGACGACGCAAGCTTCATCGACGACTTGGGCGCCGACTGACCATTCAATTGGGACGAATTCGCAAGAACGCTAAGCTCGTCACCGGAGTACCCGCACGACCATTCTTACCGGTGCGGCAAACCGTGTTGCTGACCAAACGAAAACCGGCAACGGCGGCCGAAATGCTAGTCGAAGAATTCATGACGCCGATGAACCTAACTCAAAGTGCGCTCGCGCAGGCGACGGGCGTTCAACGCAAACACGTCAACGAGCAATGCAACAACCGTCGCAATGCTACGGCGGCAACAACCCTGATCCTCGCCCGCGTCTTCGGCACCAGCCCAGATTTCTGGCTCAATGTCCAACGCCGCAACGATCTATAGCAAGCCATGAACAGCCCGCGTGAACGCGAGCGAATCAAACTGGCAAAGCCACTGCAAGCCGCGTGAGGCGCGTGAGGCGCGGCTTAATCGATCCACTTTGCAAACCGCCACGGACCGCACAAACAAATCTACTCTGAACCTTGATCTCTACTCCTCACTTCGACGCTAGCGGCGTCGGTTTGTAGGCCACCAAATTCCGTGCGCAATCAGGCAGGCCACGAACCCTATCCCCCCGATCTGCCATAGCTCCAATTTCAGCCCAGCAATCGAGAATGGTATACTTCCAAAGGGAGGTATGAAGATGCCCCAAAAAAACGAGATGAAGCACGCGACCATCAATGAGAGAATTACCGATTCGCCGGGCGACTGCCGAAATCCAGCAATGAATTTCGCGCGTGCTTCAGGTGAGTGCACCATGTCGCGCACGAACCAAAGCAGAGCGGCTGTCATTACGAGGCCGAGCACGAATCCCATTTGGGCCGAACCTATGTCCAAATTTGAGCTGTTGCAAACGCAATCAGGTCAAAGACTTGAGCGTTCTCTACTCGCGATATGTGAACCAAGTTTGCATCAGTTTTATCCTTGAGACCATGTCGATGTATGATTACACCGATTCGCGGAGGACTTGCCGATGGTCTGGCCATTTCGCAAAGCAGCGAGCACGCCACCAAACTCGCTACCGCAAAGGTTGTTTTTCAACAGCGGCGAAGCGTTCCTCGAATATCAATGCAAATTCGGCCACACGAAGGTTCGGGAAAATCACGCCGTGGTCGCGCTCGTTACTGACGCTCAAAAGGAACACGGCACAGAGACGCCAATTGCCGTCCGAGGTGACGGCACACAGACGGCATCGCTTCGCGTCGCATCGCCTGATGGTGGATTTCGCGCGTGGGCATCGACGCCATCCGGCAAAGGGGACAGACTGCAACCTGGCGACGTTGTTCTCTGGGTCCCGTTCACCTACAAAAAAGAGATCGGTAGCAAGACGAAAGACAGCCGCTCCGGGTGGATCGGCCAAATTAGAGCGAAGCTAAAGCCGGAAATCGACACGACGAATCCGGATTCCCAAATTGCCTGCCGCTATGATTGACTCATGACCACGTCCACCTACGCTCTAATTCTCAGCGTTGTTGCGATCCTTATCTCGCTCGCAGGACTGGGCTGGAATGTATGGCAGAAGTTCATTTTTGTGAGGCCAGTTCTTCAAGTCACTTTTGGCGTCTGGAACCTAGCTACGCGCACGGGCGACCTAGCATTGCCATCCGGTCAGAAACTTCTTGTTCTGTCGGTGACGAACATGGGGCCTGGTCCGGTTGCGCTAGCAGCCTGCATTATAAGAGGTCGTCGCCGTAGCTATCGAGGAAAGGCAGCAGACACTGTGAACCCGATTTATGGTGATCCAACTGACGAGAATCTCACAAGCCTCGGCCCTGCCAGCCCACCCGTGAAAATCGACGCGGCAGAAACAAAGGATTTCTACTTTCCCTATGGAAAGGATTGCTTTCTTGCAGAGGAAATCGCTCGCGTAGGTATCAGTGATACTTACTTCCGAAATACCTGGTGCAGGCGAAGCGATATTGCGAAGGCGTACAAAGCGTATCGGAGAGACTTCGGCAACGCGGAACACCCGGCCCGCGCCAACATCTAATAATTCGAGAGAGGATTCATGCTCGTGCGGATACAGGAATTCATGCCGCCAACATTCTGGCGAGGTTACTTCCGAATCTGGTTGTTGGCTGTTGTCGCGTGGATCGGTTATTGCGCGTTCAACTTCCCGGCGGAAGCGTGGCGAAACATCAAATGGGAGTGCGGGCTAGCGGAAGCGCGCGACTACAATACGAACCTGCAATTCTATTACAGCACGTGCATTGAAAACATTGCGCAGGCAGAATCAATCGCGAATGACGTAAACGAGTCGTGGTCGAAGAATCCTGTCGGCGAAGTATCGATGTTCGGAGTGCAGAAGACTGAGTCCGCCACAGAAGAGAGTATTTTCGGCACGATAGATGTCGCGGAACGCGATAGATTCAACCGTGGTACAGGCGAAGTCCTCGCGTTCCTGGGTTGGGCGATTGTCGCAATGCCCTTGGTGATGTACGTCGCCGGTATGCTTCTATTCGCGACAGGAGTGGCGATCATGCTCGTTTGCGGGTGGGTTGCTGCGGGGTTCGAACCGCACGACTCCAGTGGCGTGCGATCAAGCCGCACGGACGATGACTCATGGAAACAGGTGTAAGATGACCGAAGAATGCGGCGAAAGGATACATATTTCCCGTTGCAACAAACATAGCTCGCCGAGGATGCGGTAAAAATTGCTGCAATGGCCCGCCTTGAGTTCCGCCGCGTAAGATGCTATCTTACCTCGATGAAAACGACCATTTCCTCCAAGGGCCAGATTGTCTTGCCGGCCGAACTGCGGCGCCGCGATCGCCTCGAAGAAGGCGAAGTGTTCGAGATCGAGCGCATGAGCCGCGGCGAATACCGGCTAAAGCGCCTGTCGCCACCGCCCAATCGGGGCGTCGTCGACTGGTTGCTGGCGTGCCCCGAGAAGGGCTTTTTCGTTCCCGTCGAATCGGAATCGACGGACACGCTGTGAAGTACTTGGTCGACGCCAATGTACTCAGCGAGCCGACGCGGCCGGTTC
>JAIOQG010000324.1 GCA_021413465.1 Alphaproteobacteria bacterium
CCGCCCAATCGGGGCGTCGTCGACTGGTTGCTGGCGTGCCCCGAGAAGGGCTTTTTCGTTCCCGTCGAATCGGAATCGACGGACACGCTGTGAAGTACTTGGTCGACGCCAATGTACTCAGCGAGCCGACGCGGCCGGTTCCCAATCCCCGAGTGATCGACTGGCTGCGGCGCAACGAACGCGATTTGGCGGTCGATCCCGTCATTCTGGGCGAGGTGCGGTTCGGCATTTTGCTTTTGCCGAAAGGAAAAAAGCGCGCCAATCTTGAAGCATGGTTCGACGAAGGCGTGCGGCGCATTCGCTGCCTGCCGTGGGAGGCGCAATCCGGCCTGCGCTGGGCCGAGTTCCTCGCGCGCCTTCGCGCCTCGGGCCGCGCGATGCCGGTGAAAGACAGCCTCGTTGCCGCGACCGCCCTCACTTACGATCTAAGCGTCGCCACGCGCGACCGTGTCGACTTCGAAAAAGCGGGCGTGCGAATCGTCGACCCCTTCACGGCTTAGGAGCCCATGGGGGTCACGGCGCGCCTACCGCGCCTTACGGAAACCCGCGTCTTTAGGTTTTGTTGCCGATATCGCGTCATCATGCCCTCGGAATGGCGGTGGAGCTGCGGCATGCGAACGTTGAAGTCCCTATTCGGCGTGGGCGGGGCGCTGCTGCCCGTCCTCTACTGCGGCGGACTCATTTACTACTTCGTCGATTTGAGCGGCTCGCTGGACGAAGCCGCAACGGACGGCCTGGGCCCGACCGTGCTCGGCCTGGGGGCAGTCGGTCTGCTTTTCTGCATCCCGCTCATGATCAAGGTCGTCCGGCTTTTCGCCCGCCCGCGTCCGCCCGGATCGCCCGCACGCGGCGGCACCGACGCATCGACGCCCGGCGGCGAGAAAGAGTTCGACGCCGATGCCGTGCTTGCCCGCTATATGGCGCGCCAATCCGCGCAAGCCGCCGCTAACGCCACGGCGGCGCCTACCACGCCTGAAAGCGGCGGGCCGGCGAATGGCACCGGCTTTGGCCGCAGGATCAGGTAAGCCCGAAATCAAGGGGCGCCGTGAGTATCGCGAAACGGCGGGCCTTTTCCCGTTCGCTGCAGCACGCTTTGACATCAGCGCCACCTTGACGATCATACGCCTTCACCCAAGGCGCAGATGAAGGACCATCGCATGAATTCCGCCGACAGCTTCAGCGCCTCCTACGATCAAGCCCGCACGAAATTTCTCGACGCCGCAAAAGCCGCCGGCGGCGCGCTCGAACGCATCGCGCACCCCGAGCGCGGCCCCGATGGCAAAGACCTCTCGACCGACCTCGCCTGGTGGGGCCCGCGCGACGCCGAGCGCGTGCTGGTTCTCATCTCCGGCACGCACGGCGTCGAGGGCTATTGCGGCTCGGGCGCGCAGGTCGATTGGCTGCGGCGCGGCGAAATCGCGACCGTGCCGGCGGGCACGGGCGTGCTGCTGATTCACGCCATCAACCCTTATGGCTTTGCCTGGGATCGCCGCGTGACGGAAGACAACGTCGATCTCAACCGCAACTGGATCGACTTCGCGCGGCCTCTGCCCGAGAACCGCGACTACGCAACGCTGAGCGAGGCCATCTGCCCGCCCGCGTGGAGCGAAGACGCACAGAAAAAAAGCCTCGGCGATCTTATGCAATTCGTCGCCGCGCGCGGCATGCCGGCATTCCAACAAGCCATTAGCGGCGGCCAATACACGCATCCCAAAGGCGTCTTCTTCGGTGGTGCCGGCCCCACCTGGTCGCGCCGCACGCAGACGGACATTTTCAAATCGACTCTCGCCAAAGCCGCCAAGATCGCGATCATCGACTATCACACCGGCCTCGGCCCCTGGGGCTATGCCGAGCAGATCGTGCCTCTCGCGCGCGAAAGCGACGTCTTCAAACGCGCGCGCGCCTGGTTCGGCGCCGCCATCACCTCGCCCGTCTCCGGCACCTCGACCTCCGCCGACATCGTCGGCGACGGCTTAAGCGCCGCGGTAGAAATTCTGCACCACGCGCAAGTCACCTGCGTCGCGCTCGAACTCGGCACGAAGCCGGTGATGGAGGTGTTGAACGCACTGCGCGCCGATGCCTGGCTGCACGCCCACAGCGATCCGCTCTCGCCCGCCGGCCGCGAAATCAAAAAGCAAATCCGCACCGCCTTCTACGGCGACGCCGACGATTGGAAAGGCATGGTCGCCGGCCAATCCTTGCTCGCGTGCCGGCAAGCGCTTGCGGGACTTCAGGGCTGAAATCATCCCACCCGCGTCGCACTCTCCGCCCACGGCTTGATTTTGGCCAACGTCTTCGCCAACGCCGCCTTGGCCATCTCGGTGTCGTAGTCGGCCTGCAGACGCAGCCACCAGCCGTCCGAAAGTCCGAAGAACCGGCACAGCCGCAAATCGGTATCGGCAGTGATCGCGCGACGGCCCGCGCGAATCTCGCCGATGCGCTGTGCCGGAACGTCGATCTCCTTCGCCAAGCGGTAATTGCTCATCTTGAGCGGCTTGAGAAATTCCTCGCTCAACATCTCGCCGGGCGATACCGGGTTCAGCTTCTTACGCATGCGAGCCTCCATCAGTGATAGTCCACGATTTCAACGTCTTCGGCGTCGCCGCCCGTTCGATGTTCACAAAGCGCGCCACACGCTCAAGCCTAAACAGAGCCTCGGTGTACGGACATCTGAACGATTTGATCGCCATCGCAACGATAGTAACGTAACGCACTAATAACGGAAAGCGTTATTAAGCCGAATAGGCCGGCAGGTATGGCACGGTGGTGTCCGAACGCCAAAAAATAGTAAGGTTGCAGCCACCACCCCGCTTGCCCTCCCCACCCAAACGCGGCATCAAACGCCTATGATCACTGGCCCCACCTCGCACAGTTTCATCTCGCAACGCCTGCGCCTTCGCTATGTCGATTGGGGCAACCCGGAGGCGCCGCCGCTGATCCTGCTCCATGGCGGGCGCGATCATTCGCGCAGTTGGGATTGGACGGCGGCGGCGTTGCGCAACGACTGGCACGTCATCGCCCCCGATCTGCGCGGCCACGGCGACAGCGATTGGTCGCCCAGCGGCGACTACGGCGGCATGGCCAATCTCTACGATCTGGCCCAGCTCATCCATCAGCTGAAACTAGCCCCGGTGACGATCGTCGCGCATTCCTACGGCGGCAACATCGCCCTTCGCTATGCGGGCGTTTATCCGGCGAACGTAAAAAAGCTGGTCGCGATCGAAGGCCTCGGCCCTTCGCCCAAAATGCTGGCCGAACGCTTCAACAAACCGATCGACGAACGCCTGCGCAGCTGGATCGACGCCAAGCGCGCCATCGCCGGCAGAACGCCCCGGCGCTATGCCACGCTCGACGAAGCGTTCAAGCGCATGAAGGAAGAAAACCACCACCTCTCCGACGAACAGGCGCGCCACCTCACGAACCACGGCATCAGCCAAAACGAAGACGGCACCTACACCTGGAAATTCGATCCCTACATGCGCGTCTTCCCGCCCTTCGACATGGCGCAGGACGAAGTCGAGGCGCTGTGGGCCGCGATCGCTTGCCCCACGCTGTTGATGTACGGCGAAGACAGCTGGGCCTCGAACCCGGAAAAGGACGGCCGCGCCAAACACTTCAAGACCGCGCGCGTGATCATGTTCAAAAACGCCGGCCACTGGGTCCACCACGACCAGTTCGAACCGTTCATGGCCGAACTGCGCGCGTTTCTCTGATTTGGTCTAACGCCGCCCCGCCAACCGCGTTAGCAGCACGCGCCAATGCGTTAGCCCCGCATAGAACACGTCGACCGGCACGCGCTCGTTCAACCCGTGCGAGAAGTCGTCGCTGTCCTTGATGAAGATCTCGCTGACGCCGTAGGTTGGAATGCCGGCGGCGCGATAGAACACCCCGTCGCTCGCCCCCGACGACATCGACGGCACGATGGGCACACCCGGATAATTTGCATGCACCGCCTCGCTCACGGCGGCCACCACATCTTTCCGCAAGGGCGAGGCGTCGCTGGCGATGTAGTTGCTTTCGAGCGGCGCGACCTCGATCTTGGCACCCGCGAGCTGCTGCAACTTCGCCTGAACCGAGGCAATCGACACGCCGGGAAAAATGCGGCAGTTCACCGTCGCCGTCGCGCTTTGCGGCAGCGCATTGTCGGCGTGCCCCCCTTGCAGCAGAGTCGCGACGCACGTCGTGCGAACCTGACCGACATGAAACGGATCGGACGACAACACCCGCGCCGCCCGCGCGTCGCCGGGATGCGCCGCAAAGCGCCGCATCGCCCGTCCGATCGCGCCCTTCGTCACCGGACCCGCAGCGCGGAACGCGGCGATCGTCGTGTCGTTCCACATCACAGGGAAAGCGTAGCCGCGCACGCGGCCGAGCACGTCGGCGATGTCGTAGATCGCGTTGTCGCGCCGCGGCGTCGAGGAATGCCCGCCCGAATTGTGGGCCGTCAGCTTGAAACTCGCGAATGTTTTCTCCGACGTCTGCAGATAGTAAACGACCGGCGTGCCCGCCTCGTTCAATTGTCCGCCGCCGCCGTCGGAGTTAAGCGCGAACTCGGCGTCGATCAGCGCACGATGCTCGCGCACCAGCGCCGTCGCCGTCAGACCCTGCGTTTCTTCATCGCCCGTGAACGCGATAATGAGATCGCGCGTCGGCACGAATTTCTCCGCGCGCAAGGTCAGGAACGTCGCCGTCAACGCCGCCACGCCCGATTTGTTGTCGCCCGTGCCGCGCCCGAAGAAAAACCCCTTCTCTTCGATCAGCTTGAACGGATCGCGCTCCCAATCCGCGCGATGGGCCGCCACGACGTCCATATGCGCCATGAGCAAGATCGGCCGCCCGCCTGCCCCATCGCCGCGATAGCGCACGACCAATGACGCGGTTTTGCCTTGGCGGACGACCTGGATGTCGTCGGACGAGAAGCCCCCATCCTTGAACACGCCCGCAAGATAATCCGCCACCTCCGGCACGCGGTACGTTTCGACCGACGAGTCGATATCCACGATGTGGCGATAGATCTCAAGCGCCCGCGCACGCTCGTCGGCGCTCGGCGCCGCCGAACTTGGCGCGACAAGCGACAACACGAGCGCCAAACCCGCCGCCACGATGAAAGCCCTGCGAACCATCCCAGCCTCTCCGGACAATGATCAAATCGTCCGGCGGTCTAGCACGCAGCATCGCCGCTGAAAACAAATCCGCGGCGAACCACTCAGGCCGCCTTGTTCCGCAGCGGTTTCAGCGCCGTACCCCACGCGACGACCTGGTCGAGCATCGCCCCGACCCCGGCGGCCTGGCGCTCGCCCGGCTTGAAGGTCGTAAAGTTTTCGAAGTCCGTGAACAGCGACAACATCACCGCCGCGCGCACGTCCGCGATCATCACCTCGCCCACGACCTGGCGCAATTGTTCCACCGCGCGCGTACCGCCGGCGCTGCCATAACCGACGAAACCCGCCGCCTTGTTGTTCCACTCGCGGTAGAGATAATCGATCGCGTTTTTCAACGCCGCCGACGGCCCGTGATTGTATTCCGGCGTCACGAACACGAAGGCATCGAACGGCTCGATCGCCTTCGACCACGCGATCGTATGCGGCTTGCTGTACTTGCCCATCGACGGCGGCACAGGCTCGTCGAGCAGCGGAAGATTGAACGAAGCGATATCGACGACGTGATAGTCGGCGTCGCCGCGCTTTTGCGCGATGGCGTGCACCCAGTCGGCGATGGCTTTCGATTTCCCGCCGGGCCTGGTGCTGCCGGAGATGATGGCGACTTTAATCATGAGCTGCGTCCTGTGTTTGATGTTGCGTTAGTCCAAAAGCATAGGCGTTCATAGACAGCGAACCGAATTCATAAGACACGTGCAGCGGTGTCGCCACCTCGCCCTCAGCCGCGCCGCGCGCGACCATGATCGGTTCGAAATGCTCCGGCGTCGGATGATTGATTTCGGCGTAGGGCGCGACGGCGCGCCAGTTCCGCAAACCCTCATCGTCGCGCGCCTCAAGCGTGCGGTCGAGCCAGCCGACGAAAGCCGTCGCCCACGCAGCAGGCTGCGTCGTCGGCCGCGCGCGCAAATTGTGCGTGGCGCCGCCCGAAGCGACGATCAACACGCCCTCGTCGCGCAAAGGTTTGAGCGCCCGCCCCATCGCAAAATGCGCGGTCGCATCGCCGCCCGCGATCAGCGACAATTGCGCCACCGGCACATCGGCGTGCGGCCAACTCAAAATAAGCGGCATCCACGCGCCGTGATCGCGTCCGCGAATTTCGTCGATGCGCGCAGCGATGCCCGCCCGACGCAACAACCCCGCCGCGCGCACCGCCACTTCGCGCGCGGGCACAGCCGGATAATTCAACTGATAGAGCGCCGGCGGAAATCCGTAAAAATCGTGAATCGTTTCGCTGCCCAGACCGAGCGTCGCCTCCGCCACCTCCCAATGCGCCGAAACGACGAACACCGCTTTCGGCTTGGGCAACCGCGCCGCCAGCGCTCTCAAAAAGTCGCTGGCGGGCGTCGTCTGGATCGCAAGCGTCGGCGCACCGTGCGAAACGAAAAGCGTGGGCATCGTCACGACAACCATCCTTCTCTTTCTAACGCAGGCTCGAACCGAACAAGGGCTCGCGCGGCAGGAACGATAGCGTCATCGCGAACGCACCGGGACCGATCAAGGCCGATGCCAAGGAAGCAACCGCCCAAAACGCCGGATACTCCCAGCCGCCGCCGGTCGCGTTAAACACCCAACCGTTCGGCGCATGCTGCAGTAACGCGCCAAGCAGGATCGGCACCATCAATAACGCAGCCGAACGCGCATAGATCCCGGTAAGCAGTGCAATCCCGCCCGC
>JAIOQG010000325.1 GCA_021413465.1 Alphaproteobacteria bacterium
TTACATGAGTTGGAGATTAGGAGAATGCGCCGTTTGCTCGTCATTGCGGGACTTCTGTCGTTGGTCGCCGCTGGAATATTTCTGGCCATGCTGGCGATCGCCCTTCAATCGGGGGTGACCCAGCAGAAATTCGAGCACCTCTTCGCGCTCGCCGAGTACACCGAAGCGCTCGCGAACGCGCGAGCGCCAATGTTCTCGACCCTCGCCTTCGATAACCTGTTCATCCTGGCTTATGCAGGCGCGATTGGCATTGGCATGACGGCTCTGCGATCGCCGGAAACGGGCTGGATAGCGGCCGTGGCGGCCGTGGGCATCGTCGCGGCCGGGTTGCTCGATTACGCCGAAAACCTTCACTTCCTCACGATGTACGCAGGCCTCGATGCAGGCATCTCGCCAACAGCCGGTGAAGTCGCGGGCCGGATGTGGGCGAGCCTGATGAAATGGCACATCGTCTATGCCGCCATGTTCGCCGCAAGTTTCGTCGTGCCGGTGCGGGGCGTTGTGAGTTTCGCATTGGTCTGGAGTCTGCGCATTGTATTGCCTGTCGTCGGCGTCCTGATCTACACCGGCCCAGAAGAATTGCGTGCAAGTCTGGCATTGGCGCGTTACGCGCTGATGTTGGTTGGATTTGCGATGTTCGCGATCGTCTTCCTCATGGAAGCGGCCAGACCCGAACGCGCCGTCATGGCTCGGAACGGGGCCTCCACCTGACGAGCCCGATGCTTCTCACGATCACGCCTTCGGTTTGCTGGGCGGCACAGCCAAGATCTCGTCGAACACGAGTTTCCAGCCTTGGCTTTGCCTTTGCCAAATCCGCACATAGTGACCGCGCCGAACGTCGGTCTCGCGCGTCCAACTGGCATTGCCATAGGTGAAGACGAGATCGCCCGCTTTTGAGGCTCGCCCGCCCAGCGGTTTGAACGCAATCGTCGCGCCCCGCCGGTCGAGTTCGGCGCTGAACGCACCGGCTCCCACGGCCGGCTGTGCCGGCGAACCCATGAGGCGCGCATCGTTCGACAGTTGCGCAAGATAAGCGGCCTTCGCGTCTTGCGCTGCGGCGATGGCAAGTGCTGCTTCTATCGCCGCAACCTCCGTCCATGCTTTTTCGCTTGAAGCTGCCGAACTTGTCGCCATCGGCAGAAGCGTGGGCTCCGTTTCCGGCCCAAGCGGCGATCTGGCCTCGTTGCGCGGGCCGCCATCGAAAATCCAGCGCCAGCTTCCGTCAGCTTGCTTCGCCCATACCGTAAAGTAGTGTCCAAAAGCGGCATCGCCCGCCGCATAAGGGCCTGTGGTGAACCCGAGGTCGCCCGACACCGACATGCCGGCCCATACCGGCCACCAACTGAGCGATCGGTCCGCAGGCTCGTCGGGTTGATCTGCGAGCGACTGCTGCGCGTTCATCGGGTCCGGCCGAAAAACCACCGCGTCGGGCGCCGCGTACGTCTTGAAGGCGGCGATCCATCCCCGGGCCTGCGCGTCGGCCGCAAAGGCGCGTTCGGCGCCAACCACGGCGACAGGCGACGCCACCGTGTCCGAGAGCGCCGCACCGGATTGAAATATCGCCAATACGGCAAACCCAAGGATGGAGCTGCCAATTCTCATCGATCCGCCGCCTAGGAAACTGAAGTTGTGACGCTGTACCGTAGCGAAGCAAAACCGCTGTACCCGAGCCAGCGACGCCGGATTGGATCAACTGTTTGTGCGACAGGCGCCGCCGCCGTCTGCCGCGGATTTGGCTTTAGCGCCGAAGGTTAACGGTTTGCGGAGCGGCGAGCGCATTTCGCGCTTGCAGTCCTGGCATATTTCGCGCATCCGTCGCTTGCAGTTATGAGTGTAAACCGCCCTTTGACCGTCAGCTTGCCAAAGGCGGCAACCCGCCGTTACCTAGCGTTGAGGCCAGTGTCGCGACACGATGAGCGCACGCCGCTTGCAGTCATTTTGACCGGGGGATATGTGCGTCGAACACTGCGCACATTGGCACTGACTTTCGCCGCCGCGCTGTGGGTGGTCTGTACGGCTGCGTTCGCTGCAGCTCCCGTCTCGTTCGACCGCGACGTCTCGGACATGACGCCTTGGCTCAAACCGTTCGAAGGCGCTGCCGAGACGGCCAAACCCAAGGCTCAAGATACCGACAACGCGAACAAGCGCTGGTTGTCGCTGGAGCTGGCCAATCCGACGAAGCAGGAAATCCACCGCATCGTCACGCTCGATCCCGGCGCGGGCGGCGTATTGAACTTCTTGAACAGTTCGGGCCCGGTGGGCCTGTTCGACGTTCTTGAGGGCGGCGAGGGCGGCACGGCGTCCTTGATCGCTGTCGGTGGCGGCAAGGCGGCGGACATCCGTTTGACGCCTCTCGCAACGTCGACTGTCGCATTCTATTCCGAAGGGCCGATCGAAACTGCCACGTGGCGAATGTGGAAACCGGAGGCGCTCGCCGCCGCCAAACAGACCGAGACGCTCGTGTTGGGTCTTTTGGCGGGTGCAGCATTGGCAATGGTCGCTTGGCTTTCGGGTCTCGCGGTCTTTCGTCGTTCCGCTGAACCCGCCTGGGCCGCCCTTTCGCTGACCGCGCTGATCGTGTTGATCCTCGGCGGTTCAATCTTACCGGTCCCGCCCCAAGCGCTCTATGTCACCGGTGCGGTCATGATCGCCTGCGCTTTGCGCTACATCACCACGCATTTGGCGCTCGACTATGCGCGTCCGAAAGTGGCCCTCATTTTCGACGGCGCCGCGTTTGCTCTGATCGGCTTTGCAGTTTCTGCAGCGCTGGGTGTCGCCATCGCCGAACTTGTTGTGCAGGGTCTCGCCGTCGCGGCGCCAGCCATTGCCGCGGTTCTGGCCCTGTCCGAAGCCATGCGCACCGAAGTGCGGGCGAAAGCGCTCATTCCCGGTATCGTGATCATGATTGTCGCGATCGTCGGGCCCGGGCTGCTGCCTGCAGGATTTTCGCACCAAATCGCAAGCCTCTCGCTCATCGCCGACGCGTTGTTCACGTCGGGTGCGATTGCCTTGGCCTTTGCCGCGGCGGTTCCAAGCTCACGCGTCGCCGATGAGGCCGCCGTGCAAGAGCTTTCCGACGAGCAGCGCAAATCGCGCGAGGTCGAATATCGCTATTCGCTCGGCCTTGCCGCCGCGCATCAGGGACTGTGGGATTGGAATTACGAGACCGACACGCTGTTCCTGTCGCCGTCCGTCGAAGCGCTCCTGGGACTTGAGGGTGGCGCGCTCGCATCGTCCGAGCGCAAATGGGCCGAACTCATCGCCCAGGAAGATGTGCAACTCTACGCCGACTCGATGAACGCCCATCGCCGCCAAGGCAATTCGTCCTTCACGCTCGAAATGCGCATGCGCCACGCCAAAGGCGGCACGCGCTGGATCCAACTCCGCGCAAGTTGCATTGCCGGCGCCAACGGTAAAGCGGTGCGCTGCATCGGCGTGGTCAGCGACATCACCGGGCGCAAGGCGCAGGAATCGCAGCGCCAAAACGATGAGACGTCGGACAACGTCACCGGCCTCATGCTGCGCAGCGGATTCCTGGCGCGTCTCGACGGTGTGTTGGCCTCGATGCAAACCGGGCTCATGCGTCGCAGCGGCGCCATACTTGCGGTCGATGTCGACCGCCTGCGCGTCGTCACCGACAGTCTGGGCCATCAAGCGGGCGATCAATTCTTGTCGCAGATCGCGCGCCGCCTCGATCATGCGGCAGGCCCCGACGACGCCGTGGCGCGGCTTGGCAACGACGAGTTCGCGGTTCTGGCGCTGGGCTCGCGCGGCGACGAAGACGGCGCGAAAGTGGCGCAGCGCATTCGCGACGCCTTGACCCAGCCTGTGGCCATCGGTGATCGCGAGATCTATCCCGCGGCGTCCATCGGCCTCGCATTGATCGAACCCAGCCATCGCTTCGGCGGCGACGTTCTGCGCGAGGCCGAGATCGCCATGTACCACGCCAAGCGCGTAGGGCGCGGCGGCTTCGAAATCTATCAGCCCCAGATGAAAGCGCGCTCGCCCGACCGCCTAATCATGGACGCCGACCTGCGGACCGCGCTCGACCGTCGCCAGATCGAAATGCACTACCAGCCCATCGTGCGCCTCGAAGACGGCTCGGTCGCCGGCTTCGAAGCGCTGATGCGTTGGCGCCACCCCAAACGCGGCCTGCTGGCGCCCGGCGAGTTCATCGCGCTCGCCGAAGAAACCGGCCTCATCACGCCGCTCGGGCGTTACGCGCTTGAAACCTCCGCCAACGAACTCAAGCGCTGGCAGACATACTTCCCGCTTCACGAGCCGCTGTTTTGCAGCGTCAACGTCTCGGGCCGCCAGCTCTTCCGCCAGGAGTTTTACGACGACGTTGTGGCCGTACTGCGCAACGAAAAACTCTCGCGCATGACGCTCAAGCTCGAACTGACCGAAAGCGTCATCATGCAAAACCCGGAATCGACCGCCCGCGCGCTCGCCCGCATGAAAGAGGCCGGCGCCGGTCTGGCGCTCGACGATTTCGGCACCGGCTTCTCGTCGCTGTCGTACCTCCAACGCTTTCCGTTCGACACGGTGAAGATCGACCGCAGTTTCATCACCGACATGGCGCGCAACGAAGAAACGCCGGTCATCTTAAAGTCGATCATCCGCCTCGCGCACGATTTGGATATGTCCGTTGTCGCCGAAGGCGTCGAGACGCAAAGCGAATCGTCCCGCCTTAAATCCCTGCGTTGCGAGTTCGCGCAAGGCTTCCTGTTTGGCGCCCCGATGGACGCTACGGCGGCTTACAACTTCATCGCCCTCAAAGCCCGCGGCCTCAGCGCGCCGAAGCAGCTGAGCGGCCCCGGTTCAAGCCCGGCCCGAATCCCGCGATAACTGCGACGGATTGAATCCGAGTTTGCGGATCGCGTAGTCCCACTTGCCCTGCAACTGTTGCCCGAACAAAAGATAGTCGTCGGCCGGACACGTCAGCCAACCATTGTGTTGGATTTCGCTTTCGAGCTGCCCCGTGCCCCAGCCGGCATAGCCCAGCGCCAGCATTGCGTTGCGCGGACCGTTGCCTTCCGCCATCGCCTTCAGCACGTCCACCGTCGCCGTTAGCCCGACATTTTGTCCGACCTTCGCCGTCGTCTCGCCCGCCGAATACTCCGGCGAGTGCAGCACGAAGCCGCGACCGGTTTCGACCGGCCCGCCGAACTGCACCGCCACCCCGGGCACGCTGCGCGTCTGCGGACGAATGCGCAGCTGCCGCAGCAGGTCCATAAATGTGATGTTGTTGACGAGCTTGTTGAGCACCAGGCCCATCGCGCCGCGCTCCGAATGCGCGCACAGAAACAGCACCGCCTGCTCGAATTTCGGGTCGGGCATGTTGGGCATCGCGATCAGTACCTGGCCCTCCAGGTATCCGCCGCTTGCCGGTCGTTGTTGTCGCGATCTGCCGAAGAGTCCCATAGAAATATTCTAAACCGTTTCGGTTAATACGGATAGGTGTTCCGTGCACGCCGGATTCAATTCATGCACGAATGATACTCTCACGAAACGTTTATCCCAACAGTGACGCGCAGGCCTGTCTTTTGAGGCCTGCGTATCGATATGGTGGAAACGTATGAACGCCGCGCTCAAACTCGCAGTTGTACTTTTTTCGTTCTGCGCCGCTTTTGCGGCCGGCGCGGACGAGTTTGCCACGTCCTGGACCGGAAAGTCCCCCTCCCAAACCCGGCTTATCCTCGCCTCCGCGCAGTTTTCCGGAACCGGCGTCAACCGGGCTGGGGTTGAAATCCGGCTGGAAGACGGCTGGTGGACCTATTGGCGCGCACCTGGCACTTCCGGCATGCCGCCTATGTTCGATTGGTCGGGCAGCGAAAACCTGGCCGACCAGCCCGAAACGATTTGGCCGCTGCCGCTGCGCGCCGTGGCCTACGGCGAGTCGTTGAACACCTATCGCGAACAAGTCGTTTTCCCGATCGAGTTCAGAGCCGCTGACCCCACCAAACCGGTAAAGCTTCACCTGAAGCTCCTCTACGGCGTGTGCAGCAGCATGTGCGTGCCCTCGCAAGCCGAGCATGAGTTGACCCTGACCCCGGCCACCGGCAGCGCCAACGTCAATCTCCAGAACGCGAGCCTGATCGACTCCTATAGCGGCCGCCGCCCCTCGCCCGACCCTCAGGCCACGGGCATGGAAATTCGCGAAGTGCGCACCATCGTCGACGACGGCAAGGTGGCGCTGTCCATCTACATGCGCAGCCCCATCAAGGGGCGAGCGGCGCTGGTGCTTGTCGAAGGCCCAGACTTCCTGCGCGTCGCCGAACTGAAGCCGCAAGGCACCGAGGATGGTCGCGCCAAGCTGCTCACCCTCAAAATGGGCTCCGGACCGAAGTTTCGCGCGCTCAAGGGCAAGCGCATCCTGATCACCGTCATCGATCAGGGCCGCGCCCTGGAACAAATGTGGGTGGTCGGCACCGAAGGCAGCTCGGCGGCGGGCTTGGGCCTGACCCCGGTGTCGCGCCGTCCGAACGAAAACCCCGAGCCCTGACCGCGCCGCAGACCTTCTTCGCAGGCCGCCCTTCCTTCCGGGGCCGGGATCGCCTAAATCCTCCTCCCAAGACAACAGACCCCGCGAACAACCAGAGGCATTCCCATGTCCATCAAAGTCGGCGACCGCATTCCCTCCGTGACGCTCATGCACATGACCGAAAAGGGCCCGGCGCCCATCACCACGGACGAGCTGTTCGGCAAGAAGAAAACCGTGTTCTTCGCGCTGCCCGGCGCCTTCACCCCCACCTGCTCCGCGCGCCACGTGCCGGGCTTTGTCGAACACGCCGGCGACTTCACGAAGAAGGGCATCGACGCCATCGTCTGCCTTTCCGTCAACGACGCCTTCGTCATGAACGCTTGGGGCAAGGACCAGAACGCCGCCGGCAAGGTGATGATGATCGCCGACGGCAACGGCGACTTCACGAAAAAGGTCGGCCTCGAAATGGACGCCTCGAAATTCGGCATGGGCGTCCGCAGCCAACGTTACGCCATGGTCATCGACGACATGGTCGTCAAGAAGCTCGAAGTCGAAGAACCCGGCGCCTTCAAAGTCTCCAGCGCCGACCACGTCCT
>JAIOQG010000061.1 GCA_021413465.1 Alphaproteobacteria bacterium
CGTTCGAGGCATAGGCGGCGGCAAGGCACAGAAGGCCCACGATGGGCATAAGGACGTTGACCTGAAGGAAGAGCAGTTTCAGCGGCAACGAGGCGACGTTGATCGAGCCCAGCGCCGCAAGGAGGCCCGCGACCCAGAGCATCCAGGATTGCAGGCGGGGGATGGTTTTGGACATGGGGTGCTCGGGAATGGGGGATGGGTGTTAGGTGGAAGGGCTTTTGGGGGCGGCGAGACTTTGGCGAAGTTTCGTCAGCATGCGACCGACAGTATCTGCTTGAGCCAGGGCATGCTCGATCGGCGAGCTAGGCACAAGTTCCAACTTACCAATCAGCAACAGGAACGTTTCCGTTTCGGCAAGCGAACCGCGCGCGATGCTGATGAAGTTTGCATAGTCCTTACGCGTTCCGCGCATGAAACCTTCGGCAATGTTTGCGGGTACGGAGGCCGTCGCGCGTATCAATTGTGACGATAAGCGATACTCCTCGTGTCGAGGCATCTTCCGGGTCAACCGGTACGTCGCTTCCGCAAGGTCCATGGCTGCTTGCCACACTCGAAGGTCTCGATAGGACGCAATCTGCGCCATGATCCAAATCCTTTCCACCACCCAATACCCATTCCCCATTCCCCATTCCCCATTCCCGAACTACGGCAGCAACCCCACCACGGCCGCGGTCATGCAGGTGGCGAGGGTGCCTGGGATGATCGACCACAGCGACAGCTGGACGATCTCGTCGCGGCGGGATGGTGCCAGGGCGCTGACGCCGGCGATCATCATGCCGACCGATCCTAGGTTCGCGAAGCCGCACATGGCGTAGACCATCAGGAGTTTCGAACGTTCGCCCAGAGCTTCGGGCGGCAATGCGGCCATATTGAGGTAGGCGATAAATTCGTTGAGGATCGTTTTCGTGCCCATCAGGCTGCCGGCCGTGCCTGCATCCTGCCAGGGCACGCCGATGAGCCAAACGATGGGGGCGAAGAGCCAGCCCAGGATGCGCTCGAAGCTTAAGGGTGCGTCGGCGAGCGCGAAGTTGCCGAGCATGATGTTTGCAAGCGCCACGAGCGAGATCATGACGACGAGCATGGCGATGATATTGAGATACATTTTCATACCGTCTTCGGCGCCGGTGGCGATCGCGTCCATTGTCGAGCGGTAGAGCGACGCTTGGCCGACGGTTGCGGGAGTCGTTTCGTCGCCGGGGATCATCACCTTCGCAAGCAGGATCGAGGCCGGCAGCGAGAGCAAGGAGGCTACAATAATGTGGCCGAGGGCGCCGGGGACGACGGGTTCGATCACGGTTGCAAAGAGCACGAGCACGGTGCCCGCCACGTTCGCCAGGCCGCAGGAAAAGAGCGTGAAGAGTTCGCTGCGCGTCATCTTCTCAAGATAGGGCTTGATCAGCATCGGCGCTTCGATCATGCCGAGGAAAATGTTCGAGGCGCAGCCGACGCCGAGCGCGCCGCCGATCTTCATCGAGCGTTCGAGACCTAGCGCGAAGAGTTTCACGACGACGGGCAGTATGCGCCAATGCCAGAGTAGCGCCGAGAGCGCCGACATCACGAGCACGATGGGAAGAACCGTGAAGGCGATCGTGACCATGGCGTTCGGGCTCTTGACCTCGAACGGCGGGGTGCCGCCGCCGGTATAGCCGAAGACGAAGGACGAGCCCTTGGCGGTGGCGGCTTGGATCGCGTCGACGACGACGTTGAGCGAGAGCAGACCCGCGCGCATCACCGGTACGCCGAGTAACAGCGCCGCAAGGACGATCTGCAGGCCGAGGCCGACGATGACGGTTTGCCAGGGGAAGGCACGGCGGTTTTCAGACAGGCCCCAGGCGATGGCGATGAAGACGGCGAGGCCGAGGGCGCTCTGCAGTTGCGGTGGAAAGTCCATGCGGTTCGCGGTGCCCCTTTTTCGAGTCGGTCAGGCGCTCATCTTGGTTTGCCGACCAATGTGTTCGCAATCTTTCGCGTGCCGCGCCGATTTGAAAGCACGAGCTCCATTTCCGCCGCATCGAGCGCCAAGCTGTGAAAGCCGTTCCCGCCGAAGTCCTTGTTCACCCATGGGATACCGTGTTCATCCACGTCTTTCACTTCGAGCACTTCGCCCACGAGCGAGCGCATGCGAACCTTGTCGCCCATCTCGAGCCGGGCGAGTAGCCATGGCGAAAGCTTCAAAATGCGGACGTGCGAACCGAGTTTGACGCGACGTCCGCGGATATCGCGGGCGCTGGTCCGGGGCCTGATCATCGCGCCTGTTCTCTCGCCATTTGCCGGTTGCCTTACCGTTGCCGCGCCTGCCGGACCTGCGTCGAACCGGCGGCTCTCAGCCAGTTGATTTCCCCCGGAAAGCCGGGCAGAACTTGACGACTTCGCAATTGCAGCAAGAGACACGGGAAACAATCAAATGTCCATTCGCTTTGACGGAAAAGTCGCCATCGTCACCGGAGCCGGCGGCGGTTTGGGGCGCGCGCATGCGCTCGATCTCGCGCGGCGCGGCGCCAAGGTCGTGATCAACGATCTGGGCGGCACGGTCGACGGCTCGGGCGGTTCGTCGGACGCGGCCAAGAAGGTCGTCGAAGAAATCACCGCGTTCGGCGGCACGGCGATCGCGAACGGCGCGTCGGTGACGGACGATACGGGCGTCGCGGGCCTCGTGAAACAGACGCTCGATGCGTTTGGGCGCATCGACATTCTGATCAACAATGCCGGCGTGTTGTGCGACAAGAGCTTTACGAAAATGGAGATGAAGGATTTCCACTTCGTGCTCGACGTGCATCTCGTCGGCTCGGTCAAGGTGACGAAGGCGTGCTGGGAGACGATGAAGACCCAGCAATACGGGCGCATCGTGATGACGTCGTCGTCGTCGGGGCTCTATGGCAATTTTGGGCAGACGAATTACGGCGCGGCAAAGCTTGGGCTCGTCGGCTTCATGAACACGCTGAAGCTCGAAGGGCAGAAGGACAATATCCGCGTCAACGCGCTGGCGCCGGTCGCAGGCACGCGCATGACGGAGAATTTGATGCCGCCGGCGGCGCTCGAAGCGCTGAAGCCGGAATTCGTGACGCCGGGCGTGATCTATCTCGTGAGCGAAGACGCGCCGACGGGCGTGATATTGGCGGCGGGCGGCGGCGCCTTCGCGGTGGCGCAGATCGTGGAATCGAACGGCGCGTTCTTGGGGCAGCAGGGATTGACGGCCGAGAAGGTCGCCGAGAACTGGGGCAAGATCTCCGACATGACGGGCGCGAAGGCGTATTTCATGGGCGGCGAGCAGACGCAGAAGTTCTTCGCGCGGATTAGTGGGAACTAGCTCCCGCAACACCACGACGATCGCCGTGCGCGCTGTTGGCGGCGCGCTCGGTATCGCCGTGATGATGACGCTCTCCCACGCGGCGGGGCAGCCGCTCATGAGCGTGCCGTTTGCGACATCGATTGTCTTGGTGATTGGTTCGCCGGAGGCGCCGCCGGCGCGGCCGCGGGCGGTGATCGGTGGGCATCTGATTTCGGCCAGTGTCGCGGTCGCTTGCGCGATGTTGTTCGGCGAGGCGATGTGGGTCGCAGTTCTCGGCGTCGGCCTCTCGATCGCCGCAATGCACGCGCTCGACGCGTTTCATCCGCCGGCGGGGATCAGTCCGCTGATCGTGACGAACGCGCATGCGAGCGTGCTGTTCATCGTGTCACCGGTGCTGACGGGAGCGCTGATCCTGGTGGCGTTCGCGTTCGTTTATCACCGGCTTTCGGGCGAGCGGTGGCCTTAGGTTACTGCCGTGTAGGATCGGAAATGTAGGACTTGTCGGCGCCGCCGCGTTTTTTGAGTTCCTCGGCACAGAGGCGTTCGATTTCGGGCATTTGGGATTTGTAGGCTGCGGGATTTCCGGCGGCGAACCATCGTAGCGCGAGCGCCCAGCGGACCCAGCCTGGGGCCATGACACGGCGCTTGCGGCGCACCACGCCGTTCACGATGGCCTTCACGGCCAGGTCAACCGGCGCAATCGTCTTCAATGGGCCCGGCAAGCGCTCGCGGACATAGGTGAAGGCCGGGTGCTCGCCACCGGCTTTCACGAGATCGGTTTCCAACCAGCAAAAATAGGCGACGCCGACATCTACGCCGGCGTGAACGACCTCGGCACGTAACGTGTTCAGGAGATTCTCGGTCGCGCCTTTGCTGGCGCCGTAGGCGGCCATGCCGGGCGGAGCGAGGGCGGCCGCGATGGACGCGACGCCGAGAAAGTAGCCTTTCGATTCGATCAGATGCGGGAGGGAGGCTTGGATCGCGTTGAATGTGCCTTCGACGTTGACGGCCATCACGCGGCGAAAATGATCCGGGGACATGGTCTTGAGCAAGTCGAAGTTCGCGATGCCGGCGTTGGAGACCACCGCGTCGATGCGGCCGAAGCGTTCGCGGGTGCCTTCGACGGCACTGCCCAGCGATGTGCGGTCGGTAACGTCGACTTCGAAGGATATCGCGCGGTCGCCGATTGCCTTCGCGTTCTGGCGCAGGAGTTCGCCTTCGAGGCCAATGAGCGCGACGGCGTAGCCGTTCTTCGCCAGGCCGGCTGCGACGCCCGCACCAATGCCGCGCGCGGCGCCGGTGACGATGGCGACTTTTGCCGTGCTCATGAATACTCCTTGGGATTGGGTTTTGGGGAATAGGGGTTGGTGGTGCGACCCGACGCCCCCAACACTAATCCCTATCCCCTATTCCCACTTAAAGCCCCAGCACCAGCTTCGCCATGATGTTGCGCTGGATTTCGTTCGAGCCGGCGTAGATCGCGGCTTTGCGCATGCTGAAATAGTACGGCGCCGCCGTCACCGCATAGTCGGGTTGCGGCCAGGGTTCGTTGGTCGGGGCCCAGGGATTTTGCACGAAGGGCATGACCGAGTATTGCACCGCTTCGATCGCGAGTTCCGTGATCGCCTGCTGCAGTTCCGTGCCGCGCGTTTTTAGCATTGAGCTTTCGGCGCCCGGGCGTTGGCCCGCCGCCATTTTCGAGAACAAGCGCAGCTCGGTGAATTCGAGGGCGTGGAGTTGGATTTCCACTTCTTCGATCTTGCGGCGGAACGCGCTGTCATCGATCAGTTTTTGCCCGTCGGAGCCTTCGGCCGCGGCGATCGTACGGACTTTTTTCAGCGAGCGTTTCAGACCCGGCGCGTAGGCGTTGCCGCGTTCGAACTCCAAGAGATATTTCGCGTAGGTCCAACCTTCGTCCTGTTTGCCGATGAGGTTTTCTTTCGGCACGCGCACGTCGTCGAA
>JAIOQG010000331.1 GCA_021413465.1 Alphaproteobacteria bacterium
AACGGGCAAGACGCGCTCGCCAAACGCCGAACGCATCAGGTCCAATCCGCGTGCCAAATCGTCGAGGCATTGCTGCAGACGTCTCTCGCCGCCGAACTCTCGCTTCGCTTGCCCGGCGCGCGCGTGATTTTCGTGTGCAAACCCATGCACCAGAATATCTGCCTCGCGCGCCCGCGTGAGCGCCGCCGCCAATCGCGGCTGCACCTTCGCCGGTATCACCGACAGCCCAACCGTCACGTCGAATCGGCGGGCGATGGCCAACATGCGCTTCAACTGCTCCGACACGTTGTGCGCATCGTCATCGCGCCACCAAAATTGCGCGACGCGCTTCTCGCGTGCCCACAGGTCGAGCTCTTCGGCAACACCGCCCCAAATGTCACGCATCTTTTGCCCGACGGCCGCCCGCCAGTATGGCCCGCAGAGCGCGCACCGTTCCCGCCCGCCCATTGCAATCGATTGCATTGGGTCCAGGCTCGGTATCCGCCACGTCATCCACCGCCCGCGCCAGCGCAACCGGATCGAGCCTGTCGGCGCGCAACACTGTGATCAATCCCCGTTCGGCAAAGCGCTCGGCACGCATGATCTGTTCCTTCTCGCGCTCGGTTTCGAACGGCACCGCGACCGTTGGTGTGCGCGCCTTCACCGCTTCGACCAAAGTATTGTAGCCCGCCTGCGAAATCGAAACAGCGGCTCCCGCTAACCGTTGCCGGAAATCCGGCAGGCTTCGCACGATCTCGACACCGGCTTCCCGCGCTGTCTCCGGCAGGGCCTCGGAAAGTGGCCCCGTAACAAATGTCCACTGCCGATCCTTAAGGCGCGAATGCCGACGTGCGTCCAGCGCGGCCTCGATCAAATGCCGCCCGGCCGCTCCGCCGCCAGCCGACACGAGAACCTCCCGCCGCGCGCTCAACGGCGCCGGCATCTCGCCGCAAACATAGCCCGTGTAATGGCAATACGCGCCCAAAGCCGCCGTCTCGGCAAAGCTCTCTTCCAGACGGATAACAGCTGCGTCGCCGTGAACGATAACCGCGTCGTAATGCGCACGCGCAAACTGAACCATCGCGGCTGCCCGCTCGGGCTTGCGCGGCCGTACCAAAACATCGCGCACCGACGCCACGAGCAACGGTCGCGGCACCAATTGTTCCGCGCGCGCGATAAGGGCCGACAGTTCGAACTGCAACAACCGTCGCCCGAATGGAAACGTTTCCGTGATCACCACATCGGGCCGCGCAGTCTCAAGCGCGCCGAGCAACGCCTCCCGCCGCCTCTCATGCCAAGCCTGATCGACCGGCGCGCCGCGCTCGTCGACCAATGCGTCGAACAACTCGTCCTGCGCGCGCGCGGGCGGTAGCTGAACAAACGCAACACCCTGCGGCACCGCCTCGACCGGCGTCACGCCGCCGCTGACCAAGGTCACGTCAAAGCCTGCATCGCGCAACGCTTCGCTGATCGCCCGCGCGCGCGCAAAATGCCCAAAGCCGAGCAAATGCTGCACCCAAATGAAAATGCGCTGGCTCATCGCAAACCAAGCTCCGCCAGCACGCTGCGCAGCGTGCCCGCCGCCGCCTCGACACTGCGCTCGCGTTGCACGAACACGCGCCCATTCTCGCCCAACCGGCGTCGCAACGGCATATCGCTCAGCACACGGCGCAGATTGGCGGCATAAGCAGCGGCGTCGCCGGGCGCACTGAGCAAGGTGGTCTGATCCTCGCGCGTCGCGTCCGGTACGCCCCGATCGCGGCAAGCGACCACCGGCAACCCGGCCGCCTGCGCTTCAAGAAACACCAAGCCATAGGCCTCGCCTAACCCCGGCCAACAGAACACATCAGCCCCCGACATGAGACGCGGCATCTGCTCGGCCGCAACCGCGCCCAAAAATCGGATGGTGTGCAGTGGAGCGCAGGGCAAAAACATCGCCTCGATTTCGCGTCGATATGCTCCATCGCCGGCAATCGAAAGCGTCAGCGGCACGTTGTCCAAAAGCTTCAGCGCGTCCGCCAAAAGCGCAAAGCTCGCACGCTTGCGTTCGTTACGCATCATCGCAACGGCAAGCAAATGCAACACGCCCGCCGGCTCCGCTCGCCGCGCGTTCGCAAATGCTATCGCATCAAAAAATGGTTTCAGATCGCGCACCCGCCCGGGCGCAAGCTGATCTAGACAGAATCGATCGAACGCCGTCATCGCCAAAAGACGATCCGCCGCCCGAAGTGCCGCCGTCGCGCCCTCGTGTCCCAACGCCCACGGCCCGCCCGCGCGTTTGGGCGCATGCGAACCTTCCGCCACGACATAGGGAATGCCGAGCTCCCGCGCCACCACAGGCCCAATCCAATCCGGCGATTTGTAATAGACGTGATAGCTGAACCAGAGATCGGGTTTGGGCAAAGTCCCGTCGCGATAAGCTTCCAGCAACTCGGCACCGGCGCGATGGCTCGCCGCTTGCAAAGAGATCTGAACGTCGCGATCGCCGCGCCCGTCAAACGTGCGCGGCAAGCGCGGCCGAACGACGTCGTCGCATGACAGGGCCAGCGCACGCTGCAGCAACGCACCCATACGCTGCGTACCCGATGCAACCGTCGCGTCGGGCTCGGACATCGGCGAATAGAAAGCCACGCGCATCACGAACCGGTCCGCTCGTTCAGAAGCCGCGCGATCTCGTCATACCCCGCTTCCGCATCGTAGTCGCGTCGCGCTTGCATCAACGCATCGCTTCCCAGCCGCGTCCGCAGGGCCGGATCGCCGATCAGCGCGCTCAACGCACGAGCGAGAGCCACGGCATCGCCGGCGGCAACCAACCGCCCCGTCGCGCCGTCGCTCACGACCTCTTCAATTCCGCCCGCACGCGTCGACAACACCGCGACACCGCGCGCCTGCGCCTCGATCAACGCGTTGGGAATACCGTCCCGGTCGCCGTCAGGTCCGACGACGGCCGGCAAAACAAACAGATCCGACCGATCCAACGCCGCGACGATCGCCGCATGCGGCGTCGCTCCGTGCCACGTCACGCGGTCGCCAAGTTCAAGCGCCGTCGCCGCTTCTTTCAATGCGGACAGCATTTCGCCGCCGCCATAATGATCGAGCCGGAAAGACAACGTCCGCGGCAATTGCGCCAGCGCGTCGATCAACGTGCGCAGTCCCTTTTTCTCCACCGCACGTGCCACGCAAACAATTCGCACAGGATCACCCTCGGCCGACCCGTCACGCGATTGCGCGCGCACGGCCTGCGCCAACAACTCGGGCGAAAGCCCGTGGCGGATCAAATGCAGCCCGTCACCGCCGCCCTGCGCCGCCAAGCGCTCGAACCCGGCGCGATTGCAGACGGTGACGAACGCGGCGTCCTTGAGCTTGCGCTGAAGGTCCCAGTCGGGCGCCGTCCAAATATCCTTGGCATGCGCCGAAATGCTGAACCCGATGCCGCGCATCAGCGCCGCATAGCGCACCACCGACGTCGGACTATGGGCGAAGTGCGCATGAACGTGCCGCACGCTCGCGGGCATCGAAGTCGCCAAAACGCACGCCTGTCCGAAGCGCCGCACGCGCGCACGCGCAAATTCAGACGAAAGATCGTGGCGAAATGCACGCCAAGCTGAAGCGAACCCCGGCAATCGCCGCGCCATCACTAAGGCTTGCGCCACGCGCAAGGGCGCCTCGTGCAGATATTCGGGCAGATAGCGCGGCGCGGCCTTAACGCTATTGTCCACCAAGGCGGCATCGCCGCCGGGATGCCGCAAAGCAAAGAGAGCAAAGCTAAGCCCTCGCCGCTCCAAAGCTTCGAACTCGCGCGCGATGAACGTCTCCGACAATCTCGGAAAGCCTTTGACGACGATCGCCAGTAGCGGCTCCGCGCCCATGCCTTACGCGCGGTCTCGCGCGGGCGAAGTTCCGAACCACGCGCGGCACGACGCCACCACGCTGTCTAATCCGTCGAGCAATCCAGGCGCCGCCCGCATCGACGGCAGCGCCTGCCGGGGCAAGGCCTGCAGCGCCGCCACCATCGCATCCGGATCCGGCAAATCGCCCTCGTTGGGTTCGCGCAGCATGGCGGCCAAGCCCAAACGCTGCGCCGCCTCCGCGCGGATGGTTTGCTCGAGCCGCGGCACGTGGCGCGGCACGATCAACGCACGCTTATCGAACGACAAGATCTCGCAAAATGTGTTGTAGCCCCCCATCGAAACCGTCGCCAAACAATCGGCCATCAAATGTTCCATGCGCGGCTCGAACGTCAAAATGCGCAAGGCCGGGATGGCCGCCGCGCGGCGCTCGAAAGCACTGCGCGCCTCCGCTTTCATAAACGGTCCCGGCACGATCAACCCGGGCGGCAAGTCGCGTGCGGCGCGTTCATAAGCCTGCAGCGCCCACTCGACCAACAACTCGCCGTCCCCGCCGCCGCCGGTCGTCACGACAATGCGCTCGGCCAGATCGTCGAGCACCGCCGAAGGCAACGCCTGCGGACGCTTGCGCCGCAGATAGCCGGTAAAAGTCGTCTTTTGCAGAACTTGTGACGAAAGTCCCAAACCCATCAGCGGATCGTATATCGACTTCAAGCCATAGACCCATATGTCGTCGTAGAGCTCTTCGAGCGCCGGTACCGCACGCTTGCGCTGCCATTCCAGGGCCAGCGCCTCCGGCTCGTCCAATACATCGCGCAATCCCAGCACCAATCGCGTACCGCGGGCTTTCAACGCTTCAAGCGTGCCTTGCAACTCGCCCCGCAACCCCAACGGCTCCTTGTCGACGATAAAAACGTCGGGCGCGAACTTCACGGCCGTTTCGGTGATCAAAGATGCGCGCAACGCCGTCGTCTCTTGCACCGGCCCATGCGTGCCCAACGGCACATAGTCGCCGTTCCGCAATTTGATGATGCCGGGCACGCGCACGAAATCGACCCGCGCTTTGAAATCGAAACTGCCGATGATGGGCGAACCCGAAACGATCAACACCTTCAGTTTCGGAAATTCCTCGGCCAGCGCATGCGCGATCGTCCGGCAGCGGCGAATGTGCCCCAAGCCGAAACTGTCGTGGCTATAGATCAGGACGCGGCCTGGAGACCCGGAAATGGTTAAACCTCGCCATGAAATCACCGCTTCGCTAAAGCGGCACGCTGAAACAATCCGGGCCGAATCTTGCATGCCTTTCGCGCGGGCGAAAGGGCGTGGCCTTTCAACCGCTTTCTCTTTAGCCTGTACGCGATTCCGGCATTTCCAAAGGTTTGGCCGCGACCCAATCATGGCGACGCATCAGACGCTCTATAGCTACATTTGGCAGCACTCGCGCCGCGACCAGCTGATCATCCTTGGGATCGCGTTGGCGGCGCAGCCCTTCTATTTTTTGACGCTCACCCTGCCGAAACTCATCATCAACGGCCCCATCACCGGCAAAGGGTTCGAAACGCCAGACGCAACCCAAAACTTCATGCGTTTGGTCATCGGTTTCCCTGAGTTTCTCGCCGGCTGGTTCGGTCAGCAATGGACCCTGCTGCAGGGCATCCCGCTTGAGCGCACGAGCTACCTATTCGCGTTAAGCTTCGCGTTCCTGGCTCTCGTCGGTTTCAACGGCTTCCTCAAATACCTCGTCAACACGATGAAGGGCCGGCTGGGCG
>JAIOQG010000335.1 GCA_021413465.1 Alphaproteobacteria bacterium
CGCCGGCGGATCGGAGTCGATGCCGATGACGCGCGCCCGTCACCGCGAAGCGTTGCAGGACGTGCATTCCGCTCTGCTGCGTGCACCGGGCGCGCTCGCCGTTCAAGCGCTCGATCTCGCGGCGGAAGATCTGCGCATCGCGGCCAGAGCGCTCGGCCGCATCACCGGCCGCGTCGACGTCGAAGATCTGCTCGATGTTATCTTTCGCGAATTCTGCATCGGCAAATGAGCGCGTCAAAAGTAAAGATTCACATGAAAAAGACTCACATGAAACAGTCCGCACACTGAGCTTTGACTCAGGGGCGTAGTCTGCTGTATCGCCTCGGCGCAAATGAGCGCGCAAAACTTCGACGTCATCATCATCGGCGGAGGCCATGCCGGCTGCGAAGCGGCGGCGGCCTCGGCGCGTCTCGGTGCCGCCACGGCGCTGATCACCCATAAGATCGAAACCATCGGCGAGATGTCGTGCAACCCGGCCATCGGGGGCCTCGGCAAAGGCCACCTGGTCCGCGAGATCGACGCCCTGGACGGCGTCATGGGCGTCGTCGCCGACCGCGCCGGCATCCAGTTCCGTCTCCTCAACCGCTCGAAGGGGCCCGCTGTCCGAGGCCCCAGGGCTCAGGCCGACCGCAAGCTCTACCGCCGCCACATGCAAGAGATCCTGGGCGCCTATCCCAATCTCGCGATCGTGGCTGCAGAGGTCGACGACCTGATCATCGACCAAGGCCAAGCCGCGGGCGTCATCACGCGCGACGGCCGCCGCTTTGCGGCCGGCGCAGTCGTCCTCACCACGGGCACCTTTCTGCGCGGCCTCATTCACATGGGCGAGCGCAAGATCCCGGCGGGCCGTGTCGGCGAAGCTCCGGCCCTGGGTCTGTCCCGCACGCTGGAAAGTATCGGTCTCACCCTCGGTCGCCTCAAGACCGGGACACCGCCGCGCCTCGCCGGCAACACCATCGATTGGCCGGCGCTTGAGATGCAGCCGGGCGACGAGCCGCCGGTCCCGTTCTCGTTCCTGACCCAGACCATCTCGAACCCGCAGGTTCAGTGCGCCATCACCCGCACCACCAAAGCGACCCACGCTATCATCACGGCAAACCTCCATCGCGCGCCCATGTACTCGGGCCAGATCGAGGGCGTCGGGCCGCGCTACTGCCCGTCGATCGAAGACAAAGTCGTACGCTTCGGCGCCCGCGATCATCACCAGATATTCCTCGAGCCGGAGGGCCTGGACGATGACACCGTCTATCCCAACGGCATCTCGACCTCGCTGCCCGAGGACGTTCAACTCGAACTGCTCAAGACGATACCTGGCCTCGAACACGTGACGATGACGCGCCCCGGCTACGCCATCGAGTACGACTACGTCGATCCGCGGGAACTGTCTGCGACACTGGAATTGAAAAAGCTGCCGCGCCTCTTCCTGGCCGGTCAGATCAACGGTACGACCGGCTACGAAGAAGCAGCCGGTCAAGGCCTCGTCGCCGGGCTGAACGCCGCGCGTCGAGCAGACGCCGCCGAGGGCCAAACCTTCGACCGCGCGTCGAGCTACCTGGGGGTCATGATCGACGACCTGATCACCCGTGGCGTCAGCGAGCCCTACCGCATGTTCACCTCCAGGGCCGAGTACCGCTTGACCCTTCGCGCCGACAACGCCGACCAGCGACTCTCACCGATCGGCATGGCGCTGGGCTGTGTCGGCAGCGCGCGCCGGGCGGCCTTTCTCGCGAAGATGGCAGCCCTCGATTCGGCGCGCGCTGAGCTCAGCCAAGCGACCATCACCCCCACGGTGGCACGCCGCGAAGGGGTGATTCTCAAACAGGACGGCGCCCATCGCTCGGCTCTGGAACTGCTCAGCCATCCGCAGGCGGGCAGGGCAACGGTGTTGCGGCTCTGGCCAACCCTAGAAGCTCTTGAACCGGCGCTGCTCGACCAACTCGAAGCCGACTCGCTTTACGCCGGATATCTCGACCGCCAGAGCGCCGACATCGCGGCCTTCCGTCGTGACGAATCGCTCGCCCTCCCGGCCGACCTCGACTACGCCGAAGTCGTTGGCCTCTCGGCCGAGGTCCTCCAAAAATTATCGCGAATCAGACCCGCGACCTTGGGCCAGGCCGCGCGCATTGAGGGCATGACCCCTGCCGCCCTCACGACGCTCCTACTTCGCGTCAAAGCCCGTGCGCGGCAAGTCGCGTGACATTGCCGCCTGTATCAACAACCACAACTTATGGGCCCCTTGACTTTGCTCGTGACACGGGAGTCCCACGTGAAACGCTGAGTCGCTTATCCACATACGTTAACCTTCTGGTTGAGCGCAACGAAAACCTAAATTTGGTCGCGCCTTCGACCCTGCCCCATGTCTGGCGGCGCCATGTTTTGGACTCGGCCCAGCTCGTGCCGCTGATTCTCCCACACGCAACAACGATCGTTGATCTCGGCAGCGGCGCCGGCTTCCCCGGATTGGTCTTGGCCATCATGCTGTCGGACCGTCCCGGACCGAGCGTTCACCTGATCGAAGCAACCCAAAAAAAATGTCGCTTTCTCGAAGAGGTTATCGCCGCAACAATGGCTCCAGCACAGGTGCATTGGACTCGCGCCGAACAGATTAAGGGCCTCAAAGCCGACGTCGTAACCGCCCGTGCCCTGGCCCCCTTGAACGGCCTTTTGCGCCTGGCCCACCCCTTCTTCGGCCCCTCCACAACCGGCCTTTTTCTCAAGGGGAGATCGCTCAACGACGAATTGACCCAAGCCGGCAAATCCTGGAAACTTGTCGCAACTCCCATCCCGAGCCAGTCAGACCCTTCGGGTTCGATTTTGCGAGTCACAGGATTATCGCCTTGGCGCAAGCCCCGGAAACCGTCTTAGAGCCACGCCGTGCGCGTGTCGAAAAAACGCGAATCATCGTGATCGCGAATCAGAAGGGCGGCGTGGGCAAAACCACGACGGCGATTAATCTCGGCACGGCCCTCGCCGCCGTCGGCAAAGCCGTGCTCGTCATCGATGTCGATCCGCAGGGCAACGCCTCGACCGGGCTCGGCATCACCAAACATCAACGCGGCGTCTCGATATACGAAGTTCTCATCGGACACGCGGCATTGCACGAAGCGATCGTGCCCACCCAAATTCCAGGCCTGCACGTCGTCCCCGCCACATCGGAACTCGCCGGTGCGGAAATGGAATTGGTCGGCGTGCCACGGCGCTCGTTCCGCCTGCGTGACGCGCTAGAGGCGTACGTCAATAAATTCAACGAGCCGGTCGAAAAATCGGACTCGACGGCCGTTTCGGCGGATGTGAATAAATTCGTACATTATGATTATATTCTTATCGACTGTCCGCCCTCATTGAACTTGCTCACGATCAACGCGATGACGGCCGCGAACAGTTTGCTCGTGCCGCTGCAGTGCGAATTCTTCGCGCTCGAAGGTCTCAGTCAGTTGTTGCGCACCATCGATCTGGTCCGCGGCAGCCTCAATCCGGGTCTAGAAATACAGGGGGTTGTTCTTACTATGTTCGACAAGCGTAATAATTTGTCCGAGCAGGTCGCCGAAGACGTGCGTCAGCACCTCGGCGAAAAAGTTTACCAAACGATAATACCTCGCAACGTACGCATCTCCGAAGCACCGTCGCACGGTTTGCCGGCCTTGCTCTACGACCTGAAAAGCGCCGGCAGCCAAGCTTACATCAAGCTCGCAGGCGAACTCATTCAACGCGAAAAGTCCCGTAAAGCAGCATGACACCGGTCAAAAAAACACACTTCTCGGGTCTAGGTCGCGGCCTCTCGGCTCTCTTGGGCGAGGTCGAATCTGAGGTGCTGGCTGCCAGCACGAATCCCAACATGCAACCGGCCTCCGCGCCGGGCTCCGCCGCCGAACAGCGCGCCCCGCGAACTTTGCCGATCGCCCTCCTGCGCCCCAATCCGTTTCAGCCGCGCGAACATTTCGACGCCGATGCGCTCGAAGATCTCGCCAACTCGATTCGCGAAAAAGGCATCCTGCAACCGATCGTGGTTCGCCCCGTACCGGGTCAGTCGGATGAATATCAAATCGTCGCCGGCGAACGCCGCTGGCGTGCCGCTCAGAAAGCGCGCCTGCACGAAGTGCCGGTCGTCATCCGCGCCTTCACCGACGCCGAGGCGCTCGAAGTAGCCCTCATCGAGAACATTCAGCGCGCCGATCTGAACGCCATCGAAGAGGCGCGCGGCTACCGCCAACTCATCGAAAAATTCAACTACACTCAAGACGCGTTGGGCCAGTTCATCGGCCGCAGCCGCAGCCACATAGCGAACACGATTCGCCTGCTTCAGCTGCCGCAAACGGTTCAGGATTACATCTACGCCGGCAAGCTCAGCGCCGGCCACGCCCGCACGCTCGTCGGCCAGGCCGACCCCGAAGCCATGGCGCTCGAATTGATCGAAGGCCGCGTTAACGTACGCGACGCCGAAGATCGCGGTCGCAAGGCCAAGGGCAAAAAGAAACGCCCCCACGGCAAAGACGCCGACACGCGGGCCCTCGAACAGTCGCTCTCCACACAGCTCGGCCTATCGGTCGTGATCGGTCACAAGGGCGACAAAGGCGGCGAACTTCGCATCGCCTACAAGACGCTCGAACAGCTGGACGATGTCTGCCGCAAGCTCGGCTCGACGAGCTAAGCCCGCTCTCTAACGCCGCGAAGCCGTCACCTTAAGACCGGCGACTTCGTAAAGCGCGTGCTGCGCGATCGCCCCCTCCGGCAAGCCGGTGGTGCGCGTCTGGGCTTCGGCTTCGGCCAAAATGCGTAGCGCGCGAATAAGCCCGCCGCGGGTCCAGCCTGAAAGCTGCGCCTGCATGCGTTGCTCGTAAAAAGACGAACGACCCCAGGCCGGCGCCGCACCTTCGGCCGACGCAAGCAAGCGCTGAAACAAGCGCAATGTTGCATTCAACGCCGTACCCCAAGAAGCACCGGTTTCGTTGGTTTTCGTAACCAGGCGGTCGAGCTTCTTAACATCGCCGCCCGCGACCGCGTCCGCGATTTCGTCCGCTTCCACCGCGCCGCTATCGCCCACCAGATTGGCGGCTTCCGCCAAGGTCAGAACGCCGTCCTTCGGCGCCGTTCCCAAATAGAGGCTTAGCTTTTCAACCTCCGTCCGCAGCAAGCGCCGATCGACACTCAGCGCCTCGGCCAGATAGTCGAGCGCCAGCGGCTCGATCTTCCACCCGGCCTCTGCCAGGCTCTCGCGGATCAGCTTGCCCGCATCCTCCGGCCGATCTTCCGCGCATTCGATAGCGGCCCCAGACTTCGCCGCTTCGAAAATCTTTCGCAGCGACGACGTCTTGGCCAAATCACCGGCCTCAACAACCACCAACGTGTCGCCCAGATGATGCTCGAGATAGCTTTCGAATTGATCGGACAGCGCATCGCCGGCATCGCGCACGCGCACGACGCGTCGGCCGCCGAACATCGAAATCGACGCCGCTTCGTCCGTGAGGCGTGCCGGGTCCTTCCGCAACGCGTCGCCGGCCAAGTCGGAAACGCGAAAGGCATCGTTGAGATCGGGCACGATCGCGCGCGCGCATTTGTCGGCGCGCTCGCGCACGAGGCCAGTATTCGCACCGAACACCAGAACGGCGGCCCAAGCTTTAGGCGGTGCCGCGGTAAGCTTGTCGGCCTCGGACAATGAAACGCGCAAGACGGTCGGTCGGCTCTATTTCTTGGCTCCGAAACGGTTCTCGAAATAAAGGCCGAGCCGCAGGCGGATGTCTTCGCCGGCTTCGCGCGCGGCACGCTCTTGCGCATCGCGCTCGGCCGATTGTGTCGCGAACTGCGAGTCGGCGACGTTGTAGGCGGCAATCGCGCGCGCCGTCCCGCTGTCCAACACTTCGCCCGAAACCGAATCGCGCAATTCGTATTTCGCCGAAAGCGAATAATTGTAACGCGTGATCTGCGTATTCTCTTGAATGGCGAGACCTTCCTTCACGTCCTCAAGCTTGATGCTAAGGCGATAGGCCGCCGAACTTGGCGTGCCGTCCGGCGTCAACGCATCCAGCATCTGGTTGCGCAAGTGAACGCCTTGGCGGCCCGGGATCGGCTCCACGAAGACTTGCGAGAAATAGGCGTCCATGCCGTCCGGCGTTGTGCCGGTCGCATAGAGCGGACGAAAGCCGCAGGCGCTCACCGAGGCCGCCGCGACAAGACCGAAAACCACTCCCAAAAATCTGCTCATCCGTCGCTTACTCCACCACCACATTGGCGATCCGGTTGGGAACGATAATGACCTTTTTGACGCGCCGCCCGTCAATGGCTTTGATGACCGCCTCGAGCTCCAGCACCGCGGCTTCCGCCGCCTTCGGGTCGGTATCCTTGGCCAATTCGATCTCGGCCCTCCGTTTCCCGTTCACCTGAATCGCAATTGTTACAGAGTCTTGCCGCGTCAGAGCAGGGTCCGCCTTCGGCCACGGCGCATTGACCGCCATGGTTGTGGCACCCAAGGCCTGCCAGCATTCCTCGGCCAAATGCGGCACCATCGGATTCATCAGGATGGTCAGGGTCTCCAATGCCTCGCGCAAAGCCCATTGGCCGTCGTCGCCCTTGGGCTTGAACTCGGTCAGCGCGTTGACGAACTCGTACAGCCGCGCCACGGACTTGTTGAATCGGAACCGCTCAAGGTCGTCGGTGATGGCCGCAATCGTGCGATGCGTCACCTGCCGCATCGCGATCGCGGCGTCGCTAAACCCGTCCGGCGCTACCGACCCGAAACCCGGCAAATGCGGTAACGCTTCGTCGATCATGCGCCATACTTTTTGCACATAGCGCCACGCGCCTTCGATGCCGGCCTCGCTCCATTCCGAATCGCGCTCGGGCGGCGAGTCCGACATCATGAACCAGCGCGCCGCATCGACACCGTAAGTGTCGGCCACCGCTTCCGGCGGCACGACATTTTTCTTCGACTTCGACATCTTCTCGACCGCGCCGATCGTGACGCGATGGTTCGTGCCGCGCTGGATCGCGACCTCTCCCTGCTTCTCGACCTCTTCCGGGAACAGATATTTTCCGTCCGGATCCTTATAGGTCTCGTGCGTGATCATGCCTTGCGTGAACAAGCCGGCGAACGGCTCGCTCAATCCCGCATAGCCTGCCTTGCGCATGGCGCGCGTAAAGAATCGCGAATAGAGCAAATGCAAAATCGCATGCTCGATGCCGCCGATATACTGATCCACCGGCAGCCAGTAATCGACGGCTTCCCTGTTCGTCGGTCCCGCCGCGTGGCTGTCGCAAAAGCGCGCGAAATACCATGACGAATCGACGAACGTGTCCATCGTGTCCGTCTCGCGCCGCGCCGGCTTGCCGCAAGACGGACAAGCCACGTTCTTCCACGTGGGATGCCGGTCGAGCGGATTGCCCGGCTGATCGAACGTCGCATCCTCGGGCAGCTTCACAGGCAAGTCTTTGTCCGGCACCGGCACCACGCCGCAGGCCGCGCAATGGACGATCGGAATAGGGCAACCCCA
>JAIOQG010000062.1 GCA_021413465.1 Alphaproteobacteria bacterium
TTCAGCGCCGCGTCGTAACTGATTTCCGCTTCGTCCAGTTGCTTTTGTTCGCCGGTCGCCAGCTGCGACAAACCCAAGTTGAACCAGTCGACGGCACTGGACGACGGCGTCTCGTCGCTCCAAAGTTCGGGCTGCATCCACTCCATCTGCTGCTGCCGCCACCATGAAGCGGTGCCCGTCACGACATCGAGCGCGGCGCGCGCCTCGGCCAAAGCGTCGGGACGGCCCTCCGCCAGCGCGAACACGGTAGAATCGAAAGCGAAGTTTCCCAGTTGGCTGAGCGGACGCAGCATGCCGGCGTCTGCAACCGCCTTCAGCTCGCGCCGCTGCAGCGCATGCACGTCTCCCAGCTTGGTACGGCTGTTCAGACTTATATACGTCGAGACCCCGCGTTGCGGCGACTCCATCCGGGAGAGAAGACGCACATATCTTTTATAGGCCGGAATGAATCCCGGTCGCACCAACAACGCACAGTCGAAACTCTGTGCTGCCGCCGCGTCCGACTCCGTGCGCTCTTTTGATTCACTCGGCGCCGTGTCGGCCAGATTGTTTAGCCTGACGCCGTCCGCGTACTTGCGCGCCGCCAATTCAACCGCGCGTGCGGCTTCGTCATCCTCTTCGCCATGGAGCTTTTCGGCCTCGTGCTTTGCAGGGTCGTCGTGCGAGGTCTCCACATCTTTCGTTGCGCCGTTAGCGGTTGCGGTGCAAGACGCAGGCAACGTTGCGGCAGGCGCCTCAACAACAGGAAGCATCCACGCAAATATCCCAAGGCAGATCGAAACACCGAGCAACGCGGCGCCGGATCGTATCAGCCAACGGCCCGCCAGTGTCTGCCCCATCGTATAGGCCTGACCGAACAGATATAGCGAGATCGCAAGTATGGTCAGGACGGCAAGCAACAATGCCGCCCGCTTGCTCCAGCCGACCGAGACTTCCGCAAATCCATCCGATAGCGCAAGCGTCTCCTGCGGCCCGCCGGCCCGGTCCATGATCGTGTCGCTCATGCGTCGCGCGGGATTGTTCGCGCTGTCGGCAAGATTGTTGTCGTCCAGGATGGAAAGGAAAAACTCCTTGCCGCGCGACAGCTCGGCCAGATCACCGCACCGCTGCTTGCGCTCGCTCTCGACCCGGTCGGCATCGATCCCGATCATGCCTTCCTCGGCCAGAGCCCACAGTTGCGTTGCCGACGTGCAGCGAATACGCGCCGTCAACAGCTTGATCGACATATCGAACACGCCGCCCATCGCAACCGCACCCAGCCGCGCCCGCTGGTTCACGAGTTCGGTCTTCTTCGCCTGCGCCTCCAGCGCAAAGTGGCCGGAATGCTTGAGCGAAACGCTGTAGAACCAACCAAACACGGCGCTCACGAACACCGCTGCCGTGATGTAGAGCACGATCGAACGCGACCAACCGTCATGGCTGGTATGGCCCGACAGATGCGCGAACGACACCCGCCCGGGCTCGGGCGCCTCGGGGTGAGGCGCATGCGCACGGTCGTGGGGAATGCGGAACACACCATAACGCACCGACAACACAGTCCCGGCAGCGATTACAATGAGCAACGGTCCAAGAATCCAACCGGCGGCCGGATCGACGATGAACACCGCAACCGTCGCCGCAGCCGATATCGCCGCCCCCGCCGACACGAGCAGAAACCAAACCAGGGCGGGCCCCAAATTCAGTTCGGCAAGCGTCAGACAGACAAGCCCGGCAACGAACAGCAGCACGCACAGCGAAAGCGACGCACTAACCTCATGCGCAACGCCGATGGACTTTTGCAGCTGCGGAAACTGCACCGCCGAGCGCGCAGCGTCCCCTTCTTCCGCGATCGCCAAGAAACCTTGGCTTTTCAATTCGTCGGCGGATTTTTCAGCCAGCTCTCGTTCGACGGAATTCTTCGTCGTCAGATCGCGCAGATAATTGGAAAACCGGCGCACCACATTCCGCTGCAGCACGAGTTCGGCCGCCCGCCATTCGAGCCAGCTTGTGACGCTCTTGTCGCCGCTCGGCAGAAAATTGAACGCACGTCGCAATTCCGCAGCATCGGTGATCAGCCGGTTCTCAAGCCCCGTTAGCCCGACCTTGACCAAAACTTCCGCCAAAAATTCCTGCCGGAATCCGATGTCTTGCAATTGCCCATGCGCCAACCGGCGCTCGAGCACGATCGAGCGCTGCTCCGCCAAACCGACGCGATAGGCGGCCACGGCGCCGATGACCGAAATGGCCACCATGATAAAGGCCGACACGACCTGGCGATCGATATTTTCCCGCAAGCGCTTTTCGATCGAAGCGTTCAAACGCGACAGCGCCGCAAGGAAGCCGCTCCAGAGGGTCTTGGCAGTTGATGGTTCGGATTCGGGCACGAGGCTGTCTGTCCAAGTTCATAGCGATCGCTGTGAACTCCCACTCTATCCCCTTCGCGCCACGGGGCGAACAGCTCTCACCGGACAGAGCTGTGAGCAAAAGTCGTACTCCCGCGGCCAATTGAAGTTGGACTTGGCAAATTAACCCTCAAGCCCCGCCCTCACGCCTGCCTTCTGCAATATCGGATCAAGGCCCGCGCGATCTGCGACCGCTTTGTACTTCGCCCGCAGCGCCTCCAGCGACTTCGCGTGATACTTCTGCGGCTTCTGCGTCCACTTGAACCCGCGCAAGGTCACCGCAAACTCTTCCTCCGGCCGCGAAAGAGCCGCCGCATTGGCGAGCGTCCAAGGCATGAACAACTCGCCCGCCCAATCGTGCAGGATCGGCATCAACGTCGGCTCCAAAGTGCGCCACATTTCGAATTCGCCCTGCGCGACCGGCCAGAGCATCCGCTGAACCCAAGCCAACACGTTTTGCGCCCGCGCCTCGATAATCGCGCACGGCGTCGGGTCGGTCCACATATTGTAGATCTGCCCCCACAACGCGAAGTCGGCGAAGGACGGTCGCGCGCCGAACAAAAATGCCCGCCCCGCCAAATGCGCATCGAGCTGCGCCAACGCCCGCTGAAACGTCTCTTCAATAAACGGCGCCGTCGCATCGCTTGAGCCCACGAACCAAACGCGTCCCACCATGCGGTCGCTGATCTGCCTGGCGAACGCTGCCTGTCCGGCCTCGTCCAATGTCGGATTCATGGCCAGCGCCAGACGCCCCGCCGACGCGACACGATCGACCTCGCGGCGCCAGCGATAATGGAACATCCACTTATTGCCCCATTCGTCGCCAAGCTCCTCGAGCAACGCCGACAAAAATCGCAGCGCCGGATCGCTGGGATGGATGGAAGGCTCAGGCTGCAGCGCCTCCAACCGCTCGATGATCGGTGTCGAATCCTGAATGCCCTCGCCCTCCGGCGTCACCACCAGAGGCACGATCGCGACCTTCGCGTATTTCGCATACTCCGCCGCATTGTCCCCGCCGCGGTTCAACCATTGATGCGGCAATCCTTTGTACCGCGCGTACGAGCGCACCTTAACCGAGTAAGGCGACATCTCCGCACCGAAGATTCTATAGAGGTTGCTCATGGATTTAGGTCTCTTGAGAGTGCCGATCTTGGCAATGTGGCACGCAGCCTGTCATTTCGCGAGACCCGACGCACGTGGTAGCCTCGAAAAAACATCGGGAGAGAGACTGCCATGAGCCTTCACATCCAGCCCATCGCAGGCGTCGGCGCCGAAATTCAGGGCGTCGACCTGCGCCGCGAACTCAGCAACGCCGAGTTCGCGACCATCCGCGACGCCTTCGCGCAGCACGGTGTCATTTTCTTCCGCGACCAAGCCATCGACGAACAACAGCACATCGCCTTCGCGCGCCGCTGGGCGCCGATCAACATCAACCGCTTCTTCTCGGCCCACCCGCGCTTTCCGGAAATTGCCTTGGTCTCAAAGGAGCGCGGCCAACAAAACAACATCGGCGGCGGTTGGCACACCGACCATTCCTACGATCAAATCCCCGCCATGGGCTCGATCCTCGTTGCGCGCGAACTGCCGCCCGAAGGCGGCAACACGCTGTTTGCTTCGATGTACGCCGCCCACGACGCATTGTCGCAAGGCATGCGCGAAATGCTGTCGCGCCTAAAGGCAGTGCATTCCGCC
The DNA here is from genome assembly GCA_021413465.1 of Alphaproteobacteria bacterium. Classification (GTDB taxonomy): domain Bacteria; phylum Pseudomonadota; class Alphaproteobacteria; order Micropepsales; family Micropepsaceae; genus SZUA-430. The sequence continues at coordinate 4,074 of JAIOQG010000062.1, forward strand.
CGCCACATCTTCGGCGAAGGCCCCGACACCTACTACAAACAAACCGACGCCGGCAACGATCGCATCGGCAATGCGAAGGCAGCCGAAGCCCTTCAGGACGTGGTGCATCCGGTGATCATCACCCATCCGCTGAGCGGCAAGCAGGCCCTCTACGTCAACCCCGCCTTCACGATCCGTTTCGAAGGTTGGACGGCGGAGGAATCGAAACCGCTCCTCAACCAACTCTACGCCCACTGCATGCGTCCCGACTTCGTCCACGAATTCGTCTGGCGCGACGGCTCGATCGCCTTTTGGGACAACCGCTCGACCTGGCACTTCGCGCGCAACGACTACCACGGCCACCGCCGCGAGATGCACCGCATCACGGTGGAGGGCGAACCCCTTACCGGTACAGCATAGCCAGGACAAACCGCCGCTTCCGCTAGCCGCGCCGCCGCGGATAGAGTGACACGATCAAAGCCAATTCGCGCAATCTCGGGGAACAAACATGCTGAAAATCATCGCGCGTATCGTCATGGCGCTACAAGGCGCGCTCGCGCTCTTCATCGCCGCCAACGTCTTTATGGATCCGGTGAAAATCGGCGACCAGCTGGGCATCGCCCCTATCGGTACGCTTGGGCTTTCCACCTTTCGCGGCGATATCGGCAGCCTGTTCGCCGGCGCCGGACTCTTCATGTTGGCGGCCGCCGTGCGCGGCAACCGCCTCTATCTGGTCCCGCCGCTCGTTTTCACCAGCATCGCACTCGCCGCCCGCACCGCGTCGATGGCGCTAACCGGCTTCGCCCCCGAACTCGTTCAACCGATGGTCGTTGAGGGCGTGACGATCACATTGGCCCTGGCGGCCTACGTCATTCTGGGACGCGATTGATCGAGCCTGACGTCGAGCGCGCCCGCGTCAATGAAAATGCCAACATCAACAGCGCGACCGGAATGAGCACCAAGGTCACATACGCTTCCGGCGGGTGATGCGGCCCCTCGCCGGGTTTGAAAATCCACTGGTTGAGCGCAATGACCGACCGCTCGACCAAGATCAGCGCCAGATACAACGGCACAAAGCTGCGATAGAACAGCGATACGGCCAGCATCAGCAGCCCCCACACAAGCTGCGTCGCCCCCGCCCATGCGAACAAGCCGATGACAAGCGTCCGGCTGTCGGGCGGCAGATCGAGCCCCGCAATGCGCACCGCGCCGCCGTCGTCAAGAAAAGCGTGAATGCAGCCAGGCCCGATGGTGCCGATGGCGGCCAACGTCAGAAACCACGCGGCGATCGGATGCCCCACATAGGCACCGTTCGTGCTTGCCGGGAAAAAACGGTTCATGACCTCACCCCGGCCAATAGATGTATTCGTCGTCCTCGGTTGCCGGTTGCTCCAGCGTTTTGTCGATCGTGACCGGCATCTCGCCGGCCGCCGGAAACAAAGGCGCGCGCTGCGTCGCGTTGTGCTTGGCGATCAATTCCTTCAGTTCCGCAACCTTGTCCGGCATCTCCGCCGCCAAGTTCTTACGCTCCGTCGGATCCTCGTTCAAATTGAACAGCCAATCCTTCTTTGGCCGCTCGGCAGTTTGCAGTTTCCAACCCGCCACCTGCACCGCCTGATAGTGCCCGTCGCGCCAAAAAATCACGCGCGGCGCCGCAGGCGCGGCACCGGCCTGAAGCAACGGCAACAAGTTCACCCCATCGATCGTGCGATCAGTCGGCAACGATGCACCCGCCGCAGCCGCCGCCGTCGGCAGCAAGTCGAGATGCGACACAAGCGCGTCGCTGCGCGTGCCGGGCTGAATGTGCCCCGGCCATTTCACGAACAGAGGCACGCGTATGCCGCCCTCGAAATAGGTCAACTTCCAACCGCGATAGGGCTTGTTCACGTCCGGCAGACCGATATACCCCGGCGCACCGTTATCGCTTGAGAACACCACGACGGTGTTTTCCGCCAATCCGTTTTCTTCGAGTGATTTCAACACACGACCGACACTGCGATCGAGCGCCCGCACCATCGCCGCATACACGCGCAAGCGATGATCCTTGATCTCGCTTAGCGCATCAAAGTCATCCTTCGACGCCTGCAGCGGGGAGTGAATGCTCCAATGCGCGAGGTAAAGGAGAAACGGTCGGTTGCGGTTCGCGCCGATCGCCTTGATCGCCTCGTCGGTGTAATAGTCGGCGAGATACCCTTTGGGTGCAAACTTCTCCCCACCGTTGAACGAAGCGGCGTATTGCCCGCGCGCCCACAGAAACTGATCGATCGGATCGAACGGCAACTTCGCATTGACGGCGTTCGGATCGTCGGCCGGAATATGAAGCAGCCCCTCGAGATTGAGACTTTCGTCAAAGCCCTGCGCCAGCGGCGCAAACCGTTTCGACTGCCCCAAATGCCACTTGCCGATATGCATCGCGTGATACCCGGCAGGTTTCAACACCTCCGCCAAGGTTATTTCGGATGTTGGCAACCCCTGATCTTTGAACGGCACAGGCGTGACGCCCGCGTCGTCGATGTTCAGCAGTTTATGCGTCCGCGTTCCGTCGTTGTAGAACAGGTCCAGAATCCGTCCCATGCCGTCGGGCGTCGGCGTAAACTCGAACCCCGTGCGCGTACCGTACCGCCCCGTCATCAGCATCGCGCGCGAAGGCGCACACGCCGCCGTGCCGGAATAGGCCTTCAGAAACGCCGCGCCGTCATGGGCGATGGAAGGGCGGCCGTTCCGACACCGCCTTCACCGCAACATCCGGCCCCTTTTCCCACACCACCTCGCGGTTTGGGCCAACCGGCGTCAGCCCCGCGCTTGCCACGAAGTAAAGGATCAACGGCTTGCGGAACACATAGGCCGTCCCGGCCAGCGCCAAGACTGCAACAAGCGCGATCAGCGCGTAAGTTCTCCAACGCATTGGTCAGTCCTTCATCCGCACCGCTTCAAGAAATCAAACCGTCGAACACACCTTCTTGCAGCACGGTCTCGATATTGAGTTGGCCCTTAAGCCCTGCCTCGCGATGCACCGAAATCTCGCGCCATTCTTTCGACATCGACATCTCAACCATGGCGCGGCGGTTGGGATAGGTCGCAATCGCCACCTCGTCCCACAGCTCCTCCACCTGCCCCAGCGCCAGAAACGTAACGTCAGCGGCAAACACGCCGCGCCCGCCGAACTTCGGAAGCAACTCCACCACCGCGCGGCCATAGATCATGTACGCGTCGCGCCCGCTCAAATCGGTCGCCCGCCCGTCTTTGTATTCCGCCTTGTCTTTGAATTTCAGTAGGTTGACCATATAGATCGGCTTGTCCGGTCCCGGCGCCATCATCTCGCGGACGCGCTCGGGATCGCTCGGCATCACCTCGTTCAAGACTTGCATGGCTGGGCCCTCTTGTTGGCGTCGGATTAAACTATTGACATTACACGTGCCACTTTTCAAGTTGTTTCAAACGTATAAAGTGCCGGTCGCCGGACCGCGCCTAAGACAATGACGGAGACGAACCCGCAATGACCGACACCAACCTCGAACAGTTTCGCACCGAGACGCGCGCGTGGCTGGAGCAAAACTGCCCTGCGTCCATGCGAAAGCCTGCCGACTCCGAAGACGAAATCGTCTGGGGCGGTCGCAAGGTGCCGGTCAAAGCCGGCGACGGCAAAATCTGGCTCGACCGCATGGCCGCACGCGGCTGGACGGCGCCGACCTGGCCCCGCCAATACGGCGGCGGCGGTTTGACCCCGGCTGAAAATGCGATCCTGCAATCCGAACTGAAACGCATCAACGCCCGCCCGCC
>JAIOQG010000336.1 GCA_021413465.1 Alphaproteobacteria bacterium
CGCGGGTGCCTCGTTCGACATCGCTTGCGCTTACGCCGCCGGCAAGGCCCAGCACACGGACTACGCGCTGGAACTCGTGCACGAGGCGCCGCACACGCGCAGCCGCATCCTTTCAAAAGGCATTGCCTCGGGCAACGGCCATGCCGCCGTGCAAGGTCGCGTGATCGTAAAGTCCGAGGCGCAAAAGACCGACAGCCATCAATTGTCGCGCGCCTTGCTGCTTTCGCCGCACGCCGAGATCGATCAAAAGCCGGAACTCGAAATCTTCGCCGACGACGTAAAGTGCGGTCACGGCGCGGCGGTCGGCGCGCTCGACCAAAACCAACTTTTCTATCTGCGCGCCCGCGGCATCCCGGAATTTGAAGCGCGCAACATGCTGGTCTCCGCCTTCCTGGGCGAGGTTACGGGCCGCATTCCGATGGACCTCTGGCGCGAGCGGGTCGAAGAATGGCTCGCCGAACGCATGGCGCAAGTCGCGGGAGATCAGGCATGAGCGCCGCCGCAACCAAGTCGCCGCAATCGCGCACTTTCGACGTCGCGCGCGTGCGTGAGGATTTTCCGATCCTCGCGACCCACGTCAACGGCAAGCCCCTTGTCTATCTCGACAACGCTGCCTCGGCGCAAAAACCGAAAGCCGTGATCGAGGCGATGACGGGCATGATGCAATCGTCCTATGCCAACGTGCATCGCGGCCTGCACGCCCTGTCGAACGCGGCGACCGATGCGTACGAAGGCGCGCGCGAAAAGGTCCGCGCCTTCATCAACGCCCCCCATGCAAGCCAAGTGATCTTCACCGGCGGCGGCACCGACGCCATCAACCTGGTGGCAAACAGTCTCGGCGCCTCGATCGGCGCGGGCGACGAGATCGTGGTCTCGCAGATGGAGCACCACTCGAATATCGTACCCTGGCACTTCCTGCGCGAACGCAAAGGCGCCGTCTTGCGCTGGGCTCCCGTCAATGACGACGGCACATTCGATTTGAACGCCTTCGAAGCGCAGCTATCGCCACGCACCAAGCTTGTGGCCATCACGCACATGTCGAACGTGCTCGGCACCGTCACCCCGGCAAAAGAAATTGTGCGCCTGGCGCACGCGCGCGGCATCCCGGTGCTGTTCGACGGTTGCCAAGCGTCCGTGCATATGCCGGTCGACGTGCAGGACCTCGACTGCGATTTCTACGTCGCAACCGGCCACAAACTCTACGGACCGACCGGCATCGGCGTGCTCTATATGAAGCAGGAATGGGCCGAACGCCTGCCGCCGTTCCGCGGCGGCGGCGAAATGATCGACGAAGTCCATTTCGACCGCGTCACCTCCGGCCGCGCGCCGCAGCGTTTTGAAGCGGGCACCCCGCCGATCATCGAAGCCGTGGGCCTTGGCGCCGCCATCGACTACATCGCAAGTTTCGACCGCGCCGATCTGATCCGCCAAGAACACGATCTGCTGACCTATGCCACGCAGCGTTTCGCGCAGCTGAACTGGCTCCGCATTCAAGGCCAGGCACCGGGCAAAGGCTCGATCGTCTCTTTCACCATGGACGGCGCCCACGCGCACGACATCGCCACCATCGTCGATCGTCAGGGCGTCGCCGTTCGCGCCGGCCATCATTGCGCGCAGCCTTT
>JAIOQG010000340.1 GCA_021413465.1 Alphaproteobacteria bacterium
CTTGGCGGCGTGACAGGGGTTGCGCTTTGGCTTAGATTCTCAGGCATGAGCAACATCCCCCTCGCGTCCGGCGCGGCCCCGGACACTTACGTCGATCGCAAGCGCCTCGCGTGGGCGTTGTCGCCGGTTTGGATTTGTTTGCCTTTGATGGGGATGGCGCTGGCAACGGCGACGGGCGTTGGCGCTTGGAATTGGTTGACGCTCGGCATTTGGTATTTGGTTTTGCCGACGGTCGATACTTTGGTGGGGTCCGATCCGAACAATCCGCCCGAGGCCGCGCTCGAGAGGTTGGACCGGGATCCCTATTACCGCATCCTGACTTACCTCACCGTGCCCGTGCACTATGTCATCCTGATCGCGGCGGCGTGGTATGCGGCGACGCAGCCGATGGGTGTGTTCGCGTTTCTGGGTCTTGCTCTGTCGGTCGGGCTCGTCAATGGGCTTGCGATCAACACCGGGCACGAGCTCGGGCACAAGAAGACGGCGCTCGAACGCTGGCTGGCGAAGATCGTCCTCGCGGTCGTCGGCTATGGGCATTTCTTCGTCGAGCACAATCGCGGCCATCACAAGGACGTGGCGACGCCGGAAGACCCGGCGAGCGCGCGGCTGGGCGAAAACATCTACACATTCGCGCTGCGCGAGGTGCCGGGCGCATGGCGGCGGGCGTGGACGTCGGAGGCCGAGCGTTTGACGCGCAAAGGCAAAAGCGTGTGGTCGAGCGAGAACGAGGTATTGCAGCCCTTGTTTATCACCGCGCCGCTTTACGCCGCGATGCTGGCCTTGTTCGGGCCGATCATGCTGATTTTCCTGCCGCTGCAGGCGGCGTTCGGGTGGTGGCAACTGACGTCGGCGAATTTCATCGAGCATTACGGGTTGTTGCGCCAAAAGGGCGCCGACGGGCGTTACGAACGATGTGCCCCCATTCATTCGTGGAACGCGAACCACGTCGCCTCGAACCTGATCCTGTTTCATTTGCAGCGCCATTCGGACCATCACGCCAACCCGACTCGGCGCTATCAGACCTTGCGCAATTTCGAGGGCTTGCCCGAATTGCCGAGCGGATATCCGGCGATGTTTGCGCTGTCGTATTTTCCGTGGGCGTGGCGCAAGGTGATGGATCATCGCGTGATGGCGTGGGCGCACGGCGATCTTTCGAAGATCAACGTCGATCCGGGCTTAAGCCCGGCGCGGCGCGCGCGTTACGCGCGCATGGCGGCGGCGTGACGCGCTATTGCTGCCCCGGCTGCGGCTACACCTACGACGAAGCGCGCGGCGACGCGCATCAAGGGTTCGCGCCCGGCACCACCTGGGCGCAGATCCCGGCGCATTGGGCGTGCCCGGATTGCGCGGTGAACGAGAAGGTCGACTTCAAGCCCGTCGACGAACGCGGCGCGGACGCGGGTAACTGATAAGCTTGGATTGTACGCGATTCGCGCGGAACTTCCGCACTCCCAGGCGCCGCCAATGACCCAAACTCTCCCGCCTCCGCCGCGCTTCATGTTCGTGCACGTGAACAAGCGCTGCAATCTGCGTTGCCAGCATTGCGATTTCTGGATGCTCGACGACAAAGACAAGCCGAACTACCTGACGTGGGAGCACAAGCGCGCCATCCTTGCCGAGTTCGCGGCGTTGAACCCCGCGGGAGCCATCGTGATTTGCGGCGGCGAGAGCATGCTCGACCTCGAGGACTATTTCGCGATCACGACGGCGTGCAAGGAGTTGGGACTCAAAAGCCTGTCGGTCGTGAACGGCACGCGCATCCGCACGGCGCAAATGGCCGACCGGATGATCCTTGAAGGGCCCGACGAAGTTTCGGTTTCGCTCAACAGCCACCGCGCCGAACTGCACGACGAGACACGCGGCGTGAAGGGCTCATTTAAGAAGGCGACCGGTGCGCTGCGCCTGTTGGTCGAGGCACGCAAGCGCCATCCCGAACGCGGCAATCGCATTTACGCGATGGGGCTGATCTTCGACCGGAACTATCGCGAGCTCGACGGGTTCTACGACTTGGTGCTGAACGACATCGGCGCCGACAAGCTCAAGCTCAATTTCATACAACCATCGTTCGGCCACGGCGGGGTGGATCGCTTCTTCGCCGACAATCACGATATCGACCCGGACGAGATCGGCCGGCAGATCGCGGCGTGCAACGCGAAGTACAAGCTCAACCTTAGTCCGGTGTGGGCACGCCAGGTGCAGATGTATTTCCGCAGTTTGCAAGCGAGCACCAAAACCGAAAAAGGCTGGGGCGACGACACCGGCACAAAAGAGCACATCTGCAACTCGTATGAGCGCAACATTATGGTCGACCATTACGGCATGGCGCGGCTGTGTTTCTCGCCGCGCTTTCCGGGCGCGCAGTTGCGGTCGCCCGGCGATTTGACACGGTTTTGGAACGGCGCCGAATTCATCCGCGCGCAAATGCGCACGTGCAACGCCTATTGCGGCATCAGCCATTCGGTGCGGCGTCAGACGAGCACGGTTCAGCCCGGCGGCGAGACGATGCCCGATATTGGCTTTGCGTCCGCGCACCCGATGTTCTCGCAAGCGGCGATGCGTGACGGGTGGCAGTGGATGAAGCGCGCGGTGGGCGTGCGTTAGGGACGGCCGCGAAAGAAAACCCGGCCTTGCTGATTTGAGTCAAATCTCGCGGCGCTCCATTGTCGTAAACAAGTTCGGCACGCGCGGGTTTCCGGCGACATGAATATTCTGGTCTTGTACGGCACGACCGAGGGTCAAACGCGCAAGGTTTGCGCGTTTATCGCCGAGCGTTTGCGTGCCAAGGGCGACGTGGTGACTGTCGTCAATGCGGCGGCGCCGGGTGCGCCGTTCGATCTGCGCGACTTTCAAGCTGCGATCGTCGCCGCGTCTATTCATGTCGGGCAGTATCAAAGCGCCGTGGTGGAGTTTGCCCGCGTCCATCATGCTAGCCTCAATCACATGCCGTCGGCGTTCGTTTCGGTTTCCCTTTCCATGGTCGACAGCGATGCAGAAGAATTGCTGAGCCTTGCCACCATCACCGAGAACTTCAAAGCCTATACGGGTTGGACCAATGCCGAGATCCATCACGTTGCGGGCGCGCTTCGGGTTGGCGCGTACGACTTCTTCAAGCGTTGGGTGATGAGGCTCGTCGCGTGGGAAAAGAAGTTGAAGCTCGAGCCGGGCAAGGATCTTGAGCTCACCGATTGGGAGGCGCTTGCTGTCACGGTCGACGGCCTCCACGCGCGGTTTGTCGAGACGGTTGCGCGGAAGAAAGATTAGCGCGGCTCGATGACGATCGTCATGCGATTGCCGGCGGGCAGAGGGCGATAGTCCACGCTTGAACTGAGGCCAAAGACCAGCGCGATGCCGGCTTGACCCGCGGGCCGTTCGCTCGGCAGTTTGGAGGTGTCTCTGCGAGCGTGCCACGCCGCCGGGTCGAAGGGGCACGCTTCGTCTTCCAAAACGATCGTCAGGCCGCTGCCAAAATTGAGGGCCAATCGCACCCGACGTTCGCATTCCCCGCCGTAGCCGTACTTGATCGTGTTGGTAAACAGCTCTTCGATTATGACGCGCGCGCGCGCGCTTATGTCGGCCTGCACGCGGCGCGCGGCGCAGGATTCCTCAAGCGTTTGCAATGCGGACTGCAGCCCCCTTGTCGTGGCGGGTACAATCAAGTCAAGATCGGCCGACATAAGTGAGCCCTGTCAAAGGAATCCAGCTTCATGGACATTATGACAGCAAAATTCGCGGTGTGCTGCTTCTGTGTGGCGATGGCGTTGGCGACGCCTTGCGCCGCGGCAGAGGCGGCGATCGGGCAAATCAAAACCGAAACCGGCACCGTCAGCGTGGAACGGGGCGGCGCGGCCAAACCGCTTACCATCGGCGATCATGTCTTTGAGGCGGATACGATCGTGACGGCGGACGGCACGGTGGGCATCACTTTCGCGGACAACAGCATGATGTCGCTGGGACCGAACAGCCGCCTGTCGCTGGATCAGTTTAAGTTCGACACGACGACGCAGAACGGCATCTTCAATTCTTCGCTGAAAAAAGGAACGCTTGCCGTGAAGTCGGGCCAGATCGTGCGCCAGACGCCTGAAGCCATGCGCATCCGCACGCCGGCGGCGTTGTTGGGCGTGCGCGGCACCGAGTTCGCGGTGAGCGCCGACGGCAAAAGCCAATGACCCGGCTTGTTCGTGTGTGCGTGTCGATGGCCGTCGCAACTTCGCTTTCCGCCTGTTGCGGCTGCAGGCCGAACGACATGATCGTCGTGCTGCCGGCTGCCGACGGTCACATCGGCGGCGTCGTGGTGGAAACCGGCGGCAACAAGATGGTGCTCGATAAGGCCTATGCCGGAACGAAGCCCGGATCCGGTGCCACTACGCCCATCGAGATGAGCCAGTCCGAGGTGGAGCGTGTGTTCTCAAGCGCGCTGGCGGCGCGTCCGATTCCGCCCAAGAGCTATGTGCTGTACTTCGTCAGCGGCAGCGACGAATTGGTTGCCGACTCGCGTCCCGCGCTCGAAGCGATGCTGGCCGAACTTTCGGCGCGTAAGGCGGTGGAAGTTGTGATTACCGGGCATACCGATACGCTTGGCGCATCCGACAAGAACGACCGGCTTTCGCTCGATCGCGCGCAAGCCGTGAAGACGCAACTCAAAGACCGTCTCGCCGCGCAAGGTGTTCAGTCGGACTCCGTCACCGCCGTCGGCCGCGGGGAGCGCGAGTTGCTGGTCAAGACGCCTGATCAAACGGCCGAGCCGCGCAACCGGCGCGTCGAAATTACGGTGCGCTAGGGCCGTTCCAACGGATCGCCAAGACCGTCAAGTCGTCGGAGGCTTCCGCCCCCGCGACGAAGCGGCCCACCGCCTTGTAAAGCTGATCGACAATGGCATTGGCGCTGACATCGGTCGGCATGGCGGCGAGGATTTGCTGCGTCCGTTCGGCGCCGAGCAGCGCGCCCGATGGATCCATCGCTTCCGAGACGCCGTCGGTCATGACGCACAAAAGATCGCCGGGCATTAGACGTAGGGTTTCCGTGACGTAGGCGAAGTCTTCCATCACGCAAAGCGGCGGCCCGCCTTGCGACAGCACGGCTTCGGGCGGCGCGCCTTTGTGCAAGAGATAGGGCGTGTCGTGGCCGGCGTTGCAGAACTGAACTTCGCCCGTGTCGAGGTCGAGGATGCCCGCGAACATGGTGATGAACAGCATCTCCGGATTGTCGCGCGAGATTTCGACGTTTGCGAGGTTGATGACTTCGGCCACGTCGGACGTGCCGCGCAGCGCGTAACTTTTGCAAAGCGACTTACCCAACGCCATGAAGAGCGCTGCCGGTACGCCTTTGCCGCTGACGTCGCCGACGGCGAAGAACAGGCGGCGGTCGTCAATTTTGAAGAAGTCATAAAGATCGCCGCCGATCTGACGCGCCGGCACCATCAGGGCGCCGAGATCGAAGCGGCGGTCGCCGGCGACGCTGGCGGCGCCCGGCAGCATGCCCATTTGGATGCGGCGGCCGGCTTCCATTTCGCCTGCGGCCTTCGCTTCCGCGAGCTTGCGCGCCTCAAGTTCGCGCTTCAGTTGGCGTCTTTGCTTGTCGGTCTCGGCGAAGTTCCCGGCGAGAAACGAAACGCATACGAGGAGTTGGCCGAGTGCCGGCGTTGCGACGTCGACGAGTTGGAGCGAATGCCAAAAGCCGAACCCGGTCGCCGCTAGGATCGCGATCGGCGTTAGCGCCAAGACGAGCTGCCAGCGCAACCGCACGAGGCGCAGCGTCACGATCAAAAGGACGGCGAAGAAGAGCGTTAGTGCGGGTTCCGCCCATCGCGTCCACGCCGGGCGCGTTACCAAGCGGCCGTCGAGAATGTTCTCGAGCAATTGCGCGTTGATCTCGGTGCCGGGCATGAAGCCGAGCGGTGTTTGGCGCAAGTCGGTCAGGCCCAGACCGGTGACGCCGACCAGCACGATCTTTTGATCGAAGCGGTTCGCGTCGATGCGGCCGGCGAGCACGTCGGCCGCGGACACGAAGCGCCGGCTGTCGGAGCGCGAGAAGTGAATCCACACGCTGCCATCGTCTTGCGTGGGGATGGCGAGGGGGCCAACCTCGACACCCCTCGCCGCAGCGTCGTCGACATAAAGACTGATCGAAGGCGTGCCGGCTGCGAGCCGCAAAAGTTCGAGCACCATTGAAGGCGCCAATCGACCGGAGACCGTCGAGACGAGCGGCAAACGGCGAAAAATGCCGTCCTCGTCCGGCACGACGGAGAGCATGCCGTGGCCGCGGGCGGCCGTATCGATCGCCGCGAGGCTGCGCAGCGCCGCCTTAAACTTCGGCAAAGCCGCCGGCGCCGTGGGCGCGCCGAGCGGATCGAAGAGCCGGAACGGCGCCAGCGGCCCGGTATCGGACACACCTTCATCCGCGCCGCCTATGCCCAGCATGACAGGCCCCGCACGAAGCGCGCTTGCGAACACGGCATCGTGGCTCGGCAATTGCCGCAACGCCTCGCCCAGCGCCTTCGGCATCTCGCCGGCTGCGGTCAACCATTCTTCGGGCGACGAGCGGTCCGGCTCGGACATGAACATGTCGAGCCCAAGTGCCGCCGGGCGTGCGGCCAAAATTTTGCTCACGAGTTGCGCCATGAGCTGGCGCGGCCATGGCCATTGGCCGACGGCTTTGAGGCTCGCCTCGTCGATGGCAACGATGACGACGGAGCCGTCATGCTGGAGGCGCGGCGCCTCGCGTTGATAGAGATCGAACAGCGCGAGACGCGGGATGGCGAACAGCGCCGGCGCCGCGATTTGCAACACGACGAAGACGACGAGCGCCAGCCACGCCGCACGCCGCCCCCAGCCGCCGAAAAGAAATCGCATAACCGTGCGCATCAGAGCTCGATCACGAGGCCGTCATAGGCGGCGCAAATTTTCAGCGGCGCGCCGACGCGGGTGATTTCTTCGAAGCGAATGGTTTCGGCCAAAATGCCGTCGATGTGTTCGTCGTCATTCACGGGTTCGTGGTGGAAAAGGCACAGCTGTTTGGCGCCGGCCATTTGGCAAAGCTCGACGCCCAACACGTTGCTCGAATGGCCCCAGTCTTCCTTTATCGATGTCGCTTCGGCGAGCGAGTACATGGCGTCGAAGATGACGAGATCGGCGTTTGCGAAACAGGCGGCGGCGCGTTCCATTTCGGCCTGGTCTTCGGGCTTGTGTTCGGAGTCCGTGGTGTAGACGACCGTTTTGCCGCCGCTCTCTACGCGATAGCCGTACGAATCGTTGCCGTGCAGTTGGGCGAAGCCGGTGACGCGGGTGCCCGCGATGTCGTAGCGTTTGCCGGGTTCGAGGGCGACGAATTCGATGTCGGCGCCGAGCGCTTCGAATTCGACGGGAAAGCAAGGTTCGCGGTTCTGCGCGCGGATGGCCTGTTCGAGTTTGGCGTGACAGCTGTAGAGGCGCACCCGGTTGCCCTTGATGTAGGCGGGCACAAAAAACGGGAAGCCCATGATGTGATCCCAATGCACGTGGGACACGAGCACATGATAGGTTTGCGGGCGCGCCGGACCATGTTTGGCCAGGGTCGCGACGGCGAATTCGCGCGCGCCCGACCCTAGGTCGCACAGCAAGTATTCGCTCCCGCCGGTGTCGATTTGCACGCACGACGAATTGCCGCCGTAGGTGTTCGTCTCGGCAAAGCTCAGTGCACGGTCGCAGAACGCTTCGGCTTTGGCGGCGGTGTCGAGCCCCTGCCCCGCACCCTTAACCAGCGCGCTCACAATCTTATGCCGCACGGCCCGCCCGCTGAGCGGCGTCGGCAGCGAGCCGCGCGTTCCCCAAAAAACGATCTTCATCGGCAACCTCGCTTTAGGAAGCGTTTGAACCGGGGGCCAGTTTCTCGACGGCGAGTTGAACCGTGTCGAATAGCGGGAAGACGAGATTGAAGCGGCTGATCGTGAATATTTCCATCAGCAACGGTTGAAGCGCGGCGATGCCAAACGCCTTGCCTTCGGTCTTGCCGGCTTTGAACACGATCATGAGCGATCTTAGACCCGCGCTGGAGATGTAATCCACACCGGAGAGATCGAGGATGAGCGCCTTTTTCGCCTTCGCCAGCGAAGCGGCGAGCGCGTCCTTAAAGGCGTCGGCGTTCGACAGATCGATGCGGCCCGCGGCGCTGACCAGTACCGCATCGCCGAGGATTTTCTCGCTGAAATTCATCGAAGCATCGCCCGTGTCCCAGGCCTGCTATAATGCAGACTGGCCGGGCCGTGTAACCCAAAACCGGCGGACTTCGCCAAAGCTCGGTTCAAGGGGCGGGATGGCGCTTGAAGAAATCCCAAATGACGAGCCCTGCATCGAAGTCGCGGCACTCGGCGCCGTTGCGCCAGGGCTCGTCGCCGCCGGGCCAGTGGTGGCCGCAGCCTTCAATTGCGTAGAGCAACACGTCCGCGCCGTCCTTGCAGCCGTTGTACGTTTCGACGCGGGTGCGGGTGCCATCGTCCGGATCGCTGTCCGGCAGCTGCGTCACGGTGGCGGTCAGCGCGCAGCCGTTGCGCCTGACCCAATAGGCGAGATTGCCTTCGAGCTCGCCATCGTGGAACGGCGAGATGGGATCGGCCGTGCCGTGCATGTTGAGGAGCGGAATGGGACGCTTGGAGGTGTCGGCGCAGTTGCGCATCCGCCCTTGCGCGAGTCCGCCGGCAACGGGCGCCAGTGCTGCGATCGTGTTCGGCCGCTCGCACGCCAGGCGAAAGGCCATCGAGGCGCCGTTCGACAATCCCGTCACGTAGATGCGCTTCATGTCGACGTCGAATTCGGCCGCGAGCTTTGCGATGAGCGCTGAGAGAAACCCCACGTCGTCTTTATCGGCGGCTTCCCACGGATGGCCCGCATTCCATTGTCCGCCCAAGGCATCGGGATAGACGACGACGAAGCCGTCGCGATCGGCGAGCCGGTCGAAGGTGCGGTTCGTGCGGCGCTCCATGGCGACGGCGCTGCCGAGGTGGCCGTGCAGGACGAGAACCAGCGCCGGCTTCGCAGGCTTGGGCGTGGGCGCGTAGAGCACGTAGGAGCGCGACGTTCCCGCGAAGGCGAAGGTGCGCGCGCTCGCGCCACTCGGCACGGTGGTTATCGCGTAGTAGTAACTCCCCGCCGCGAGCGCGACCACGAGCGCGAAGATGATGGTTTTCCACGGCACGGCAGCCCCCTTCGTCGCGCGGCGTTGATCGTAAAGATCTCCATGAGCAACGGCTGAAGAATATGCGCCGATAGCGGACCAAATTGCACATCACAGCGAATGGTCGAGAATGCGGCACGCGAAAATCTCCCCTAATCGCGAGATAGATTTGCAATCAGTTCCAATTCGCCTAGGCTGTGGAACAAATAGCGAACTTATGCAAGGCTGCGGCCATGGCGTCGATTCGTCGGAGAAGCTCACATGTACTATCAGGTTGAGGACACAAACCTGCGCATCGCCGGATCGATGCACTTGGTTCCGAGAGATCATCCGAATTTGCCGGGCTGGGTTGAAGAAGCTTTCAACTGGGCAGAAGAGCTGACATTTGAAACCGATATTCGAAACATCTTGCCGTTTCTGCAGAGGACGGACGGCTCAACTTTGAGAGATAGCCTTCCGCCTAACCTGGCTCACGCGTTATTCGAGCTCGTACCCAAAGCGGACATCGCAAGGTGGGAAACCTTCAAACTTGGAATAGCGGTGACGGCATTGGTTTCGTTGCTCACGCCGATGGTGGAGGGTGTGGAGCCTCAAATGCTCCAGCGCGCAACAAAACACCATCGCGAGCTATCCTTTCTTGAGACACAATGCGAACATGGACGTCTGTTCGAGGCAGTCCCAGAGGCTGAATATCTGGCCTTGATGTCCGTCGTACTGAATGATCGAGCGCACGCGAAAAAACAATTTGTAGAATTGTATGAAGCGTGGATCGGCTCGCGAATCGAGAATGTCGAGGCGGTCATGATGCGAGCGCCTCTAAGGAGATCTCCGGTCGTTTATCAGAAAATGCTTCTTGATCGAAATCGCGATTGGATGCCTGCATTGTTGCGTAAGGCGCAATCATCGCGACGTACTCTTGTGGCTGTTGGCGCGGGTCACTTGAGCGGGCAAGGAGGTATTCTGGATCTCTTGAAGGAAGCAGGTTGTTCAGTCACCCCGATTCTGCCGGCCGCCGCATAGGGACCTTTTGGGCACATGTTTCGAAGCTGACTTGCGGATGGTGAAATCACGACGTGTGCTCGCAATTTTATGCTTTTCCCCATGCCCACACACTGCGGTGGGCTGTTGCAAAGGGCATTCGCATGAGTACGTTCACTCTGTCCCCCATTGAAGCAAAGCTCTTTGAGATTTTTCTCCCACATGCATTCGACGAAATCAAACGCGTGGCCGCCAGCGACATGCGTTTCGTGCACTACACCAGTGCAGAAGCCGCGCTGAGCATCATCCAAGCAAGCCAAGTCTGGATGCGAAACGCCTCGTGCATGGACGACTTCATGGAGGTCCAGTACGGATTGGATTGCCTGTTCGCGGCGATGCGCGCGGGCCTCGCGAAAAGGTTCAAGTCGGCGCTAGACGGCCTCTTTGATGGGTTCTCAGCAGAGTTCGATCCCTTGTTCACGGGGTGGTCTCCACGGTTTCAGCGTGACACCTATCTGACCTGCATATCGGCGCACGATCCGGAGGAAAACGACTACGGTCGACTCTCGATGTGGCGCGCCTTTGGTCAGGGGACGCGTGTAGCTCTTGTTTTCAACAACACGCCGTTTTTCGCTCAGTCCGATGTGCTGAAGGTTTATTCGAGCCCGGTTGCGTATCTCAGTCCCGAACGATTTGCGGTGGAGATGGAGCGTGTAGTAGCGGGGATAGAGGCGAACCTCGACTTTCTACGCGATCAAGGTCACGAAGAGGTGCAGGGGCGCCTGTTCAACGCGTTTCGCTTCGCTGCTTTGTGCACGAAGCACCCTGGATTTCGCGAAGAACGTGAATGGCGGTTGATTCACTCTCCGACCATGCATCCGTCCGAACATCTTGAGTCCGAGGTGAAATTGATCCGGGGAACTCCACAGACGATCTACAAAATTCCTCTACGAAATTTTCCAAATGATGGACTCATGGGCGCCGAACTTCCGCAGCTACTTGAGCGGGTAATCATTGGCCCGACGCAATTTCCGGCCGCCGTTTCTGAGGTCTTTCGGAAGAAACTCGAAGGTGCCGGAGTTCAAAATGCTAGTGCCAAGATCAGTGTATCGGACATTCCGCTGCGAGGCTTGTAGGCCTTGCTGACAGGCGTGGCGGCGGATATTGGGCTGCTTGCTTGAATGTACCTAGCTTGGGGATTTCGTCCCGTTGACTATCGAGAAGTCCGTATGGGCGAGATCGGCACGGCCCGCGATCCTTCCGTGTGCGCCTTACCGGCCGCGATAGGGAATGCCGGTTGTATCGACCGTCGCCACTATACCCTGACTCCGAATAAAGTGATCCATAGACGCTTTGGATAGTTCAGGGGTTGACGTTGGGCCTACGACCACCGTCTTGATTGCCGGAGGTCTGCCGTCCCTTGGCAACGGAATTTCGATATACGGGATCAGCGAAGTTGGTCCTTCACGAAAATTCGCCCCGATGCTGTTCGCCGACCTCGCCGTCCGAACCATCCGCCATTCTCGCTCTTCTTCGAATTTCGGATGCTTGATCAAGGCTGCGATTTCGAACAAGTCGGTTTGAATTCCATCGAAAGCTTTCTCGAAATCGTTTGACGCTCGGGCGCTCTCGGCCAACGTCTCAGCCACATCCACAATTTGGCCCGCAATCTTTGCGGTCTCGATTGCGTCGTAGATGCACCCACCCATCCGAACCGACGCGGCAGAAGCAGCTTGGAGCAGTTCCTTGGGGTCAAAGCCTATCGATACGCCCTTGCCGAACGGAGTGTAACCCCTCCATTGACTTAGCAGATCACCATTCTCAATGAAGGACGCTACGAACACTGCACCTTCATTCACCTTCTTCGCGCGAAGCCAGCGCCGGAATTCTTCAAGATTTTCTTCCCGATCGACTGCCTCCCGAGCTCGCATTAGACTTGCCCGATAGCCCTGTTGTTGCTCAAGGCTCCCCGATGTGTCGGCGGTGGCATCGCTTTGAAGGCTGGCATCTCGAGCATCCCGCGCGCCCGGCAAACGCTTTGCTATCTCCGCATCGAGCACATCAAGAAAGTGTTCGATTTCTGCAGAGTCATTGAGGTAGCGATAGTCAGTTCCCCAAATCGCCCCGGCTTCAACGATCCCCATCAGGCCCTTGAGCGTGGTGTAGTGAAAGAGCAGTCGCGTGGGCTGACGTAGATAAATGCTTGAAACCAGTGCCTTCAGCATAGCTCGACTCTTGTGCTCCCGTGCGAGTCTCGCCGATTTATGACAGCAGGTCGACCCGCCAACGCAACTGAATTTACTTCCGTGTCGTCTAATTGCGGCTAGAGGACGCTGGACTGCCCCCCTCCGCTGAGACAATAAAATAGGGAGACAGGTACGCTGGCGCGAGATTGTGCCAGCCGTTTGAAAGTTGACTTGAATCTCCGGACAGAGCAACGGGCCACGGCGTTGAGGATTTGTTTGCCGGTCAAATCGGTCATAGCGACGTTTTCGAAGCCTCGGTACACCTTACTGCCCTACGCGCTGAGCCGCACGCGCAACTCCCGCACTTTTTCTTGGCGCTGCAGATGGCGCGCCACGGCGAACAGATTGTCGGCGCGCGGATTGCCCGCAGGGCTCAACATGCGCATGAGGCTCTTGGGCGGCGTGCCGACCGCCAGGGCCAGGCGCTGAAAGCCGATTGTGGCGTTGATGTAGTTGCGCAGGATCGCCTTGCCCGTCGCGAGATCGCCGGAATTTGGGGCATCAAGTCTCTCGCGCAGCAAGGCGATGGCGTGGGCTGCTGCGCTTATCTGCGAGCGCGACGCGTTTTGCTTGCAGCCTTCGGTTTGGGCTTTGCCGATTTGACGACATGCGACTTTCCATTCCGTTTGGCCGATGCGTCACGCCCTGCTTGCGGTTTCTGTGATGTGCTAATTCGGCGAGCGGACTCCGCGAGCGCGCGATCAATGGCATTCAAAATTTGCCTTGGCGTTAGGTCGGTCATGAACTCGCTTTCTCAATCAAAGCCCAACGTCCCGCGTCGTGGACAACAAATCCAGTTTGCGGCGTGCGTTCGGCGATCAGGGCACGCCCGTCGTCGCCATTATCATAGATCACCGCGATGTCGGCCAGTGGAAGATATAGCTGTCGCATGTTGGTTAAGCCTGCCCAATATCGCCGGATTACCACGCCGCGCGGAATATGGTGCCCGCCTGCCCGCACGCGCGTGGCGACACGGTCCAACGCGAGTCGCGGCGAAGAAAGCCAAAGATAGAGCAAAATTACACGCCAACCTGCGGACCTGCATTGCCGCACAAAGTTAGCGTGTGCGCGCCCCGCGCAAGTGGTTTCGAAGGCGAAGCTTTCGCCGTTGTGCGCAAGGGTTCGCATCCTTTCGATCATTAGACGACCGGCGGCCACAGCAACGCCGTTCGTATTGAAGGGCGACAGGCCGCGTGCGATCTCGTCTGCGTTGACGAACTCATGAATGCGAAGTTCTTCGGGCAACAAAACTTGGGCCGCGGTCGTCTTGCCTGCGCCGTTCGGTCCACCGAGGATGATGAGATCTTTCACTTTCCGCTCTGTTCGTCGGTTGCAGTTTCGTCCGTAGACGGTTGAATGGTTCGGCAGGATAGCAAATGCGACGACGCGCCAAGGTGATTTCGCGCTGAAAATCGTGCAGAATAGTCTCTGTCCGTCGATGTGCGACCGCGCGTTGCGAGGCGGGCTTGGGGCCTTGGCCCTCATTTTCGAAAAAGCGTTGGTAATGTGTGCGAGCGATGGGCGCTCGTCGGAGAAGCGTGGGTTTTCGGCTATGCGAAGCGTAACATGTTACGGTTTCGTTGCGGATATTTCGGCGGAAGTCCGCCGTTGTTACGCTGTTACGGTTTGCTGCGGGGTGGCATTTCGCAGGTGCAGCGAAAACGAAGCGGAGAGTGCCCCCCCCGTCTCGCTGCGCGAGCCACCTCCCCCGCGAGCGGAGATTGCCCCCTCCGTCTCGCTGCGCGAGCCACCTCCCCCGCTCGCGGGGGAGGAGAGATTTTTGGCGAGCTTAGAGGATGCCCAGGACGTGGTCGGCGCTGGAGACTTTGAAGGCGCCGGGTTCTTCGACTTCGAGCTTCTTGACGACCATGTCGTCGATGACCATGGCGTAACGTTGGCTGCGGACGCCCATGCCGAATTTCGAGGCGTCCATTTCGAGGCCG
>JAIOQG010000063.1 GCA_021413465.1 Alphaproteobacteria bacterium
CCCTTGGGGAAGTAGGACGGGATCGCCTCAGCAATCTTGATCGCATCGGCCAGTTTTGCTTTCGCTACGGTCGCTGTCGCGGCCGGATCGGATGCGGCTTTGAGATCGCCACCCAATTGCTTCATCGCGGTTTCGCGAGCGTCCACGATCTCTTGCGGCGATTTCGCGGGCGCGTCTGCGGCCCACACGGCGCTAGCAAAAGCGGCAGTTCCAACAACTACGCAGGCAATCAACCTATTCATTTCACGTCTCCGGATGGACCACTCAGGCATTAACATTTACCCCATGGTTACGATTTGCGACAGGGCCGGAACGGCATATCCGCGGATTCCTCGCAAATCCGTCACGGTTCCGCCGCAGAATCCCGCCATGGTTTCAAAGCATTTACTGGGGGCCGGTATAGTCGGTTGTCGCCGAACCGCGTTTCGTCTTAGGTTTCTCGAACCATGCATAAGCTTCTTGGTGTTTGCGTTTTTTGCGGCTCTTCCGAGGGCAGCGATCCTGTGTATGCGCAAACGGCGCGAGTGTTGGGCCGGCAGATCGCCGAATCTCACGCGCGTTTGATCTATGGCGGTGCGTCCATCGGCTTGATGGGCGAGGTCGCGCGTGCGGCGCTTGAAGCCGGCGGCGAAGTGATCGGCGTTATTCCGCAGTTCTTGCGTGCGCGCGAAATCGAACTTGCAAGCCTGACCGAGCTCGTCATCACACCCAACATGCACGAACGCAAAGACCGCATGCACGCGCTGTCAGACGCGTTTGTGGTTTTGCCGGGCGGCCTTGGAACGCTGGAAGAAGTGCTTGAGGCGATGACCTGGGCGCAGTTGGGTTTGCACAAAAAGCCGATCGTGTTCGTCAATGTGAAAGGCTTTTGGGACCCTTTGTTCGCGACTTTCGATCGCGTCGGGTCGCACAATTTTGCGCGCTACGGCCTCAAGGAACTTTATACGGTCGTGTCGCGCGTCGAAGACACGATGCCCGCGATCTTGAACTTCGAACGTCAGGCCGCCGAATAGGCCTCGCGCCGAAACGCTTCCCACGACACCAGCGCGAGCGCGCTCCAGATGAGCGCGAAGGTGATCGCGTGCGCGTGGGTGAAGGGTTCGTTGTAGAGGAAGACCGCAATCATCAGGCTGATCGACGGCGCCAGATATTGCAAGAAGCCCATCGTCGACAGGCGGACCAGGCGCGCGCCGGCCGCAAAGAGCAGAAGCGGGATGGCCGTGATGGGGCCTGCAACGATCAGCAGCAGATTTGTGGACATGTCGATATGAAGAAATGCGCCTTGGTGCGTCGTGACGAGATAGACGATGTAGCCGAGCGACACGGGTGCCAGAACAATCGCCTCGACCGTGAGCCCTTCCAGTGATTCGACCGCGACGGTTTTGCGGATCAGGCCGTAGATCCCGAAGCTGACCGCCAGAACCAGCGATATCCAAGGCAGGTAACCCAGCGAGACCGTTTGATTGATGACGCCCAGCACCGCCAAGCCGATCGCGAACAGTTGAATGCGGGTCAGCTTCTCGCCGAGGAAAACGACGCCCAACATGAAGCTGACGAGCGGATTGATGTAGTAACCGAGGCTGGTTTCGATGATGTGATCGACGGTGACCGCCCAAATGAACACGCCCCAATTGATGGCGATCAGAACGGCGCTGACCATCAGCGCCATCAGCGCCTTTCGGTTCGTGAGTGCCGCGTAGAGTTTCGGCAAGCGGTGCCAGGCGCCGAGGGCCGATATGGCGAATATCAGCGTCCAAACGATGCGATGGGTAACGATTTCAACGGGGCCGACGTGGGACAAATACTTCCAGAAGATCGGAATGATGCCCCAGGTGATGTAGGCGCTCGCGCCGTAGAGTACGCCGCGGTTCGGCGGCAACGTCGGTGGGGTGGTCATCGGAGCTTATTACAGGACACTAACGCAGGCGTACACCGCCGGCCGCGTCATGGCTGCACTGCGCCCAGCGAAACTCTCGATTTGGCGCGCTAGCCGTAGCGTTGTTTCGGCCCTCACGCGCGCGACGGCGGCGCTCCGTCGCGCAGCAGCTTGTAGGTGATGGAATCGATCAGCGCCTCAAAGGAGGCATCGACGATGTTCGGCGAAACACCGACCGTCGACCAGCGATTGCCCTTGCCGTCGGCGCTTTCGATCATGACGCGGGTTACGGCCTCCGTGCCGGCCGTCAGGATACGAACTTTGTAGTCGACGAGTTTCAGGTCTTCGAGCCAGTTCGAATAGCGACCCAAATCCTTCCTCAGCGCGTTGTCGAGCGCGTTTACGGGGCCGTTGCCCTCGCCCACGTTCATCAAGCGCTCGCCGTCGACTTCGACTTTGACGACGGCCTCGGAAACGCTGACTTCCTGGCCGAGCGCATTGAAGCGTCGCTCGACCGAGACGCGAAAGCCTTCGACCTTGAAATAGGTCGGCACCTTGCCGAGCGCGCGGCGGGCGAGGAGGTCGAGCGAAGCTTCGGCGCCGTCGAAGGCGTAGCCGAGAAATTCCCGTTCCTTAATTTGATCGAGCAGCGCGGAGACGCGCTGATCCTTGGAGTCCACGTCGATGCCGAGTTCGACGAGGCGGCCCAAGAGGTTCGAGCGGCCGGCTTGATCGGAGACCGGAATTTTACGCGTATTGCCGATTTTTTCCGGGGGTACGTGTTCGTAGGTGCGCGGGTCTTTCATCACGGCGGAGGCGTGCAAGCCGCCCTTGTGCGCGAAGGCCGAGGCACCGACGTAGGCGGCGTGGCGGTTCGGCGCGCGGTTCAGGATTTCGTCGAGCAGGCGCGAGACGTGCGTCATGGTCTTGAGTTTGGACGGCGCAATCCCAATCTCGAAGCGTTCTGCGAAACCGGGTTTGAGCATCAAGGTCGGGATCAAAGACACAAGGTTGGCGTTGCCGCAGCGTTCGCCGAGGCCGTTCAACGTGCCTTGGATTTGGCGCGCTCCAGCCATGACAGCGGCCAAGGTATTTGCGACCGCGTTCTCGGTGTCATTGTGGGTGTGGATGCCGATGCGTTCACTGCCGACCGATTTTGCAACTTGGGCGACAATGGCGCCGATTTCGTGGGGCAGCGTGCCGCCGTTCGTATCGCAAAGAACGACCCAGCGCGCGCCGCCGTCGATGGCGGCCTTTAGGCACGAGAGCGCGTAGGCTGGGTTCGCTTTGTAGCCGTCGAAGAAATGTTCGGCGTCTAACATGGGTTCGCGCGCACGCTGTGCGACGGCGGCCATGCTTTCGGCGATGGCGTCGAGGTTGTCGTCGAGCGGTACTTCAAGTGCGACGTTGACGTGAAAGTCCCAAGCCTTGCCGACGAGGCAGCAGGCCTGCACCTTGGCGTCGAGCACGCTTGCCAGGCCCGGATCGTTCGACGCGCTGCGGCCCGGGCGCTTCGTCATGCCGAAGGCGACGAGCTTTGCGTTCGCGAGCGTGGGCGGTGCGTTGAAGAAGGTCGTGTCGGTCGGGTTGGCGCCGGGCCAGCCGCCTTCGATGTAGTCGATGCCGAGATCGTCGAGGACCTTGGCGATTTGATGTTTGTCTTCGACGCTGAAGTCCACGCCTTGCGTTTGCGCGCCGTCGCGAAGCGTCGTGTCGAAGAGATACAGGCGTTCGCGGCTCATGAAAGCACCTCACAACAAACACCTGTCATCCCGGCCAAGCGGCGCGAATGCGGCGCGCGAGCCGGGACCCAGGAGATTTCGCGACGATTTGGAGAGGCAAGGCCCAGTCTCCTGGGTCCCGGGTCTCGCTGCGCTTGCCCGGGATGACAGTGCTTTTTCATGACATTACCTTCCACGTCGTGCCCGACGGTCCGTCTTCGATGGCAACACCCATCGTCGTGAGTTCGGCGCGTAGGCGGTCTGCCTCTTTGAAGTCCTTTGCCTTGCGCGCGGCAATGCGCTTGGCGATGAGTGCTTCGACCGCGGCGGCATCGATCGTTTGCCCGACGATGAAGTCGGCGTCCTTCTCGTCATTGTAGACGCCCAGAAAGTTCAACGTGCGTTTCAACCGCGCGCGATCCGCCGCGTTTGACCGCGCCGTTGCGAATAGCCCGTGCAGAACGGCCAAGGCGGCCGGGGTGTTGAGATCGTCCGACAAAGCAGCGAGAAACTCGTCGTGGGGATCGTCGGTGGCGGGCGTGCCATGCAGCAGCCGCGCCCAGTCCATCAATGTCGCGCGTGTCTGCAACAAGCGCTCGACGGTCCAATCCGTCGGCTGACGATAGTGCGTGCCGAGCATGGCGAGCCGCATAACCTTGCCGTGCCATTGCTGACCGCCGAATACTTTCTCCGCCAGCAGCTCGCGGATGGTGATGAAGTTGCCGAGGCTTTTCGACATCTTCTCGCCTTCGACCTGCAGGAAGCCGTTGTGCATCCAGTAGTTCGCGATCGGGCGCCCGTGATGGGCGCCTTCGCTTTGGGCGATTTCGTTTTCGTGGTGTGGGAAGATGAGGTCGATGCCGCCGGCGTGGATGTCGAAGGTTTCGCCCAGGTGCTTCTCGCCCATGGCGGAGCATTCGATGTGCCAACCGGGGCGGCCCCTCCCCCATGGGCTGTCCCAGCCGATCATCGTGGCGTGG
The DNA here is from genome assembly GCA_021413465.1 of Alphaproteobacteria bacterium. Lineage (GTDB taxonomy): Bacteria > Pseudomonadota > Alphaproteobacteria > Micropepsales > Micropepsaceae > SZUA-430. The sequence goes on from JAIOQG010000063.1 coordinate 4,578, forward strand.
GAGGGTTTCCAGAGAACGAAATCCATCGGGCTCTTCTTGTAGGGTGCCACTTCGACGCGCGCGCCCGAGATCATTTCGTCCAGTGCGCGGCGCGAAAGCTTGCCGTAATCGGCGTCGGACGCGACATCGAACAACACGTGGCCTTCGGCGACGTAGGCGTGGTTGTTCGCGACGAGTTTGGCGATCATTGCGACGATTTCGGGCATCGTGTCGGTGACGCGCGGTTCGAGCGTCGGCGGAAGATTGCCGAGCGCCAACGCGTCTTCCTGATAGATCTTGGCCGTGCCTTCGGTCAGGTCGCGGATCGAGACGCCGCGCTCCGTCGCGCGGGCGATGATTTTGTCTTCGACGTCCGTGATGTTGCGCACGTAGGTGACGTGCTTCTCGCCGTAGATATG
>JAIOQG010000064.1 GCA_021413465.1 Alphaproteobacteria bacterium
GTGAGGTAGGTCGTGTCGCCTTGGCGCAGTTTGACGTCGCCTGGGGCTACGTTCGGGTTGGCGCGGTCCATGCTGATGAGAGCGCGGCGCTTCTTCGCGTAGTCGTCGGAGATGAGTTCGGCGACCGGCGCGTTGTAGGTGGCCGGATCGGCGTAGAATTTGGCCAAGTCTTCGAAGGCGAGGCGCTTGGCCTCGACCATGACGTGCAAAGCGTCGGCGGAGCCCAGACCCATCTTCTTGAGGTCGTAGGCTTCGAGCATTTTGAGCATTTGCAGCGCGGCGACGCCTTGCGTGTTGGGCGGCAGTTCGTAGACGTCGTAGCCGCGATAGTTCACGCCGACGGGGTCGACCCAGTCACCCTTGTGGGCGGCGAAATCCTCGTAGCGCAGGTCGCCGCCGATGCGTTTGAAATAGGCGTCGATGGTTTTGGCGATGGCGCCTTTGTAGAAGGCGTCGCGGCCGCCCTTCGCGAGCAGCTCGTACGTATGCGCGAGGTTCGGGTTTTTGAAGATCTGGCCTTGGCGCGGCGTTTGGCCGTCGATGAGGTAGGTGGCCTTGGCGTTTTCGAACTCTTCGATGTCTTTGGCGTTCTTGTTGAAGCCCCTGAAGTTGCGCGCCCAATAATAGGCGACGAGTTGGGAGACCGGATAGCCGTCGCGGGCGTAACCGATGGCCGGCGCCAAGACTTGCTCCATGGGCAATTTGCCGAAGCGATCGTGGAGCGCGAACCAGCCGTCGACGGCGCCGGGAACGGTGACCGCCAACGAGCCGAGGGCGGGGATTGCCGTGCGGTCGCCGAGTTTCTTTTTCAGATCGGCAAGGCTGCGTCCCTGCGGTGAACGGCCGGAGCCGTTATAGCCGTAGAGCTTCTTCGTTTTGGGATCCCAGATGATGGCGAACAAGTCGCCGCCCACGCCGCAGCCGACGGGTTCCATGAGGCCGAGCGCCGCGTTGGCCGCAATGGCGGCGTCGATGGCGCTGCCGCCTTTCTTCAACACATCAATGGCGATTTGCGTCGCGAGCGGTTGAGCGGTTGCGGCCATGCCGTGTTGGGCGATGACCGGGGCGCGGGTGGCGAAGGGTTGGCCGGTGTAGCGGTCGCCGCCGCCGGGAGCTGCGGTCAAGGCGTCGTCTGCCAAGGCACTGGTCGTCATGAGAGCAAGTCCCGCTATCGCTATCGCCAATTTCATTGTTTGTGTCCCCCGAGCCGTTCGATCAGTGCGGCTTTGGTTGGGCCGGGCAAGGGAAGTCGCGCTCCAGTGTCTTTTGCGCGAGCGTCGTTGCCGGGCCGTTCAGCACCGCCGGGTTGTTCTGTCCGAAGTTGACAAGGCGGCCGGCCATGTCGCGATAGGACAGGAAGTCGGGCATGCGCACGCAAAGCTCGTTCGAGGCGTAAGGCAGCCCTTTGAGCATGGCGTCCCTGCGCGCGTTTTCGGCGTGGAGCAGCGAGGTGAAGAAACCCTGCAGGAACGTACGGCAAGGGTGAGGTTGGCGGGCGAGATTGTTGTCCTGGCTGATGTCGAGCGCCGCGTAGGCGCGGCAGGCGTCGACGAGTTCGCGCCCGGTCTTAATGTCGGCGGCTTGCGCGGTGGCGGCCAGCAGGCACAGCGCGGCGCAGGCGAGTGTCAATCGACGCAGCATTGGTAATGTCCTTTTAGGTTCGTGCACCGTATCGACCCCAGCGTAGGGCGTGATATGGCTTTGGACAACCCGGCATTCAAAACCCAGCCGGGCGCAGGTCAACCGGGATTGCACAATGTTCGACGCCGCCATTCGCCGCCATATCGATAAGCCCTTGGCCGCCGTGGCGCGGCGCGCGGTGGCTTTGGGGATCAGCGCCAATGCGGCGACCGCGGTGGGCTTTGCGTTGGGGATGGTGGCGGCGGCCTTGATTGCGGCACAGCTTTATTGGGTGGCGCTGGGTGTGTTGTTGGCGAGCCGGTTTCTTGACGGACTTGATGGCGCGATCGCGCGGCAGACGCGGCTGACGGATGTGGGCGGGTATCTCGATATCACGCTCGACTTCATGGTCTATGCCGTCATCGTGTTCGCGTTTGCGCTGGCCGAGCCGCAGAAGAATGCATTGGCGGCGGCGTTCCTGACGGCAAGTTTCATGGCGCCGGCGGCGACGTTTTTGGCCTACGCGATTTTTGCAGCCAAGCACGGCATCACGACGGAGATCCGCGGTGCGAAGTCGCTCTATTATCTCGGAGGTTTGACGGAAGGGTTCGAGACGATCCTGACGCTGTCGCTGATGTGCGCTCTGCCGGAGTGGTTTTCCGTGATTGCGGTTGTCTACGCCGTTCTGTGCTGGATCACGGCGGGGACGCGGATTGCGGCGGCGGTGGCGACGTTCGGGCCGCTCGAAATGCCGGTGACTTCCGCGCCCGCGGAGCGCTAGGTTTTTGGCTTGGCGATCCAGGCGCCGGTGCGGGCCACGGCGTTGGCGCGAATGTTCAAATAGAACAGCGAAAAGTCGTAAGGGTGATTGTCGTCCTCGGGCAAGGTGAGCGCGGAGACGAGATGGGCGAGGCCGTAGCGCTCGATGCGTAAGATGCCGTTGTCGCAGCGGGCAGTAAGCGCGCCCGACATGAACGAGGCACCGAGACCCGTCATGGGACCAAAGGCGGCGGCGCCGAGATAGGCGTCGCGCGGGCTTTCGCCGGCTTGCGTTGTCCACGTGATGGGATTGACGCAGACGGTGGGTTTCTCGCCGACCGCTTCGTAGCTCGTACCGTAGAAATGTTCCACGCGGGCGCGGTGGAAACGCGCGCTGCCGTCTTGGCCGAAGGTGTTCCACACCGCGACGCAGCCGGTTGACGTTGCGCTGGTGCAAACGGGCACGCGCGTGAGGCGGCGTTCGAAGACGTCGCGCGGCGTGAGGTATCCCGGCGTGTAGGCGACGACGAGTTGGCGTTCGAGCGGTGTGCCTTGGATTTCTTCGGCGATCAGGCGCTGGACGTGCCATGAGCCTTGGCTATGTCCGGCGAGAATGAACGGCCGGCCGTTGTTTTCGTGCTCGATGTAGTAACGAAAGGCGCGGCGCACGTCGTCGAAGGCAAGCTCGATGGCTTTGTGACCGTTGGCGCTGTTGTTGAACATGGCGCCGAAGGTGGCTTGGCGGTAGCGCGGGGCGAAGACGCGGCAACAGGCGTTGAAGGCGCTGGCCATGTTTTCCATCACGGCGTCGTCGACTTCGCGCATGACCATGCTTTTATCGTGCGCGGGGCCGTTCCAGTCGAGCGGGCTTAGAAACGTAGTTGGGTGCAGGAAGAATGCGTCGGCTGGGGCTGCGGCTTCATTGGTGTCGCCGTCGTCCCACAGTCGCGCGTCGGCGCCGTCGCTGCGTCCGGGATAGGCGGCCCAGGCTCTGGCATCGGCGTAGTCGGGGCTTGCGGGTTTGGCGCTGTCGTCAAAGGCGGCGGAGGGCTTGAACACTTGATCTGCCGCGCCGACGAGGATGTCTCCGGTCGAGAAGAAATTGAGCTGCACGGCGGCGATGGCGCCGACAATCAGCGTGAAGCCGAAGGCCCCCATGACGACGGCGGCGACTACGAGGCGGCGCAAGAGCTTCATCGGTCGGATACCCTGTGCTTGGTCGGTTGCCAAACGAGCGGCGCATTGTCTTATGTTGCGCCGGGCGCGGCAAGGTTCCAAAGTGCGGGCATGAACGAACCGACCTCCGCGCAATCGGCGATTGTTGAAGCCATCGGCCGCATTTGCGATGCGTATGACGACGCTTTTTGGCTCGCCTGCGACACCGATCATCGCTTCCCGGAGGAATTCGTGCGCGACATCGCGGCCGGCGGGTGGCTTGGGATCGCGATGCCGGAGCGCCAAGGCGGGGCGGGGCTGGGTGTCACGGAAGCCGCGTTGATGATGCACCGCATTGCCTCATCGGGCGCGGGCATGGCCGGGGTTTCCGCCGTGCACATCAATATTTTCGGACCGCATCCGATCGCGGTGTTCGGCACAGAGGCGCAGAAGCAGCGGTTTCTACCGCCGCTGATCAAGGGCGAGACGCGCTGTTGTTTCGGCGTGACGGAGCCCGATGCGGGACTCGATACGTCGAGCTTGAAGACGCGCGCGGAACGCCAGGGCAATCAATGGGTGGTCAACGGACGCAAGATGTGGACGACGACGGCGCAGTCGGCGACGCATATTCTGCTGCTGGCGCGCACGTCGCCCAAGGGCAAGAAGCCGACGGACGGTTTGAGTCTGTTTTACACACTGCTCGACCGCGCGCATGTCGAGGTGCGCGAGATCGCGAAGATGGGACGCCACGCGATCGATACCAATATGCTGTTTATCGATAATCTGCCGGTGCCCGAGGAGGATCTCGTCGGGGAAGAGGGCAAGGGCTTCGATTACCTGCTGCATGCGTTCAATCCCGAACGCATTCTCATCGCGGCGGAAGCGATCGGCATCGGGCAAGATGCGTTGCGCCGCGCGGTGAAATACGCGGGCGAGCGCGTTGTGTTCGGGCGGCCGATCGGCAAGAACCAAGCGATCCAGCATCCGCTCGCGAAATCGTGGATGGAGTTGGAGGCTGCGTGGTTGATGGTGCTGAAGGCGGCGGCGCTTTATGACGCCTCGAAGCCGTGCGGCATTGAGGCGAACGCGGCGAAATATCTTGCCGCGGAAGCTGCTTTCAAAGCCTGCGAGACGGCCGTCATGACGCATGGCGGCATGGGCTATGCGCGCGAGTTCCACGTCGAGCGCCTATTCCGCGAAGTGCTGATCGCGCGCATCGCGCCCGTGAGCCGGGAGATGATTTTGAATTTCGTGGCGGAAAAGGCGTTGGGGCTGCCGAAGTCGTATTGAGCCTGTTGAGAGCGCGGGCGTCTCGCCCGCGCTTTTCGGGGCTATGCCACCAACGCCCTGTCCAGTCTGGCGCGGATGATTTGTTCGGCTTCGCGCACGATGCGTTCGACCAGGTCTTTGCAGGTCGGGATGTCGTGGATGAGGCCTTGGACCATGCCGGCCGACCAGATGCCGTGGTTCGGGTCGCCTTGTTCGTAGACGACTTTGCCGCGTTGGCCGGAGACGAGGTGGGCGATGTCTTCGATCTTCGCGCCGCCTTTCTTTTCGATGGCGACGACTTCCTGGCTGACGGCATTTTTGGCGACGCGCGCCGTATTGTGCAGCGTGCGGAAGATGAGTTCGGTGGCGCGCTCGTCGTTCGCGACCATCTGTTCCTTCACTTTCTGGTGGATCGGGCTTTCGACGGTGCACATGAAGCGCGTGCCCATGTTGATGCCTTCGGCGCCGAGTGCGAGTGCAGCGACGAGGCCGCGCGCATCGCCGAAGCCGCCCGAGGCGACCATGGGGATTTTCACTTTGTCCGCGGCGCAAGGAATGAGGATGAGGCCTGGAATATCGTCTTCACCGGGGTGGCCGGCACATTCGAAACCGTCGATCGAGATCGCGTCCACGCCCATGCGTTCGGCCGACAGCGCGTGACGCACGGCAGTGCATTTGTGAATGACCTTGATGCCGTGCTGCTTGAAGTGATCGACGTGTTCTTGCGGCTTGTAGCCTGCGGTCTCGACGATTTTGATGCCGGATTCGATGATGGCTTGGCGGTACTCGGCGTAAGGCGGGGGCTTTAGCGCGGGAAGGATGGTCAAGTTCACGCCGAACGGTTTGTCCGTCAGGTCGCGGCAGCGCCTGATTTCCTTTGTCAGCTCATCTGGTGTCGGTTGCGTCAGCGCGGTGAGGAACCCCAGCGCGCCGGCGTTGGCGACGGCTGAGACGAGTTGGGCGCGTCCGACCCATTGCATGCCGCCTTGGACGATGGGGTGTTTGACCCCGAACATTTCGGTGAAGCGAGTTTTGAGCATCTGCGTCTCCCACTGCGTTTGAAATAGCGATGGGAGAGAGTGGCAGGGGCGCCCCGCCGCTGACAAGCGCGCCCTAGCGCCGGCGGGCGATGATCTCGAGCACGATGGGGGTTATCATGCGCGTGCCGCTACGATTTTCGGCGTCCGTCAACGCGGCCAACGCTTTGCGGGCGCGTTCCTCAGTGAGCAGTCCATCCGCGACCAAATTTTGGTGGTAGCCGCGCGCGAAGGCGGTCGGCCATTGCCAGACATAGTTTTGCGGGTCGACGATATCGACGATGGGGTTGAGCGACAGGATGTCGAATCCCGCCGCCTCCAACTGCCGGGGCAGTTGCCTGGCGCTGTCGATATCGGCGCCGGTCTTGGAGACGCTGTCGATGATCGCCTGTACCAATGCCGAAAACGCTTCGGAACGTGGTGCGAGGCCCCAAGTGCCGTAGTCGAGGTATTCGTGGAAAATGGCGATGCCTGCGGGTTTCATGGCGCGAGCGATGTTCGCGACGGCGCGTTCGGGATGGGTCAACCACGAGAACACCCAGCGGCACCAAGCGGCGTCGGCGATGGCGTCACCGATCGGCGTTTCCGTGATGTCGGCTTCGATGGTTTCAATATTCTCGATGCCGTCGTGTTTGGCGCGATCGCGCAGCGCGGCCAGAAAGCGGGCCGAGCGTTCGACGGCGATGATGCGGCCGCGCGGACCGACGATTTCAGCGAGATCCAGCGAGGCGTAGCCCGGCCCGCTGCCGACATCGATGACGGTTTGGCCTTCGGTGATGCCGGCGCGCCGCCAGGCGTCGAGCATGCGCGGCCGCCACACGCGATGTTGCAAGCGAAGGCGATCTATCTCCGCGTCGTGCGTGCCCAAGACGTAGTTGCGTTCGGTCATGGGTGTCTCCGTTCCCGCTTGCGCGAAACATAGGCGCGCCGCGAGTGGGCTTCCATCCGGATTCTGACCGCAAACTCTTTATGGTCCCTCGACCTTTATGCCTTTGGCGCGCAGCATCGCGATGACGCTGTCTTTGCCCACGAGGTGGGCCGTGCCGACGACGACGAGATGCGTGCGGCCGTTGGCACGCAGGGCTTCGATTTTAGGAATCCATTTGGCGTTGCGGCCCTTCAATAGGCGGTCGCGCAGGATCGGGAAATCGTCCATATCGGCGTTGAGCAGTTTGTCCAACTGCGCGGTGTCGCCCTTGCGCCAGGCCGCGACGAGGTCGTCGAGCATCGTGGGCTGGTCGTCGATTTGATCGAGGCTGATGATCAGGAATTCGACTTCTTGATCGCGGGTCAAGCCGGCGAAAGCGCCGAGTTGATCTTCCGTCGTTTCCAGTGCGCCGAGCTGTTTCTTATGGTCTTTGCCCCAGTTCCAGATTTTCTCGTCGACGCCCGAGTTTGGGTCATAGCCTTTCGAGACGATCCACTGGACGCCGACGGTTACCGCTGCAAGCCACGGGCGCAGGGGATCGAGATTGGGCGCGGGCAAGCCCAACGACGCGAGTACGCGCTCGTATTTGGCGCGTTGCTCCGGGGCAAGGAGTTTGCGCAGCGTTTCGCCTTGCGGCAGCACGCCCAGCTTTTGAATAATTTTCTGCATCTTGGCCGTGTCATGCGCGTCGTCGAGATCGAGTTCGAAGGTGATGGTCTCGGCCTCGTTTAGCGCGGCGTCGAGGGCGGGCGTGTGCCAGTCGACGCCCGGAGGCAGTAAGTGAACCGAACCGAAGAGATAGACGCGTCCCTTGGCGCCATCGATTTTCCAGATGGCTTGGTTGCCGGCTTGCTGAGGCGGCGCGGAATCGCGCGCTAAGGACGGATGGGAGAGCGCAAACGCCAGCGCGCAGGCAATGAAGATGCGTACGTAGTTTCGTCCGGTCATCGGTGGCTCTCCGCAAGTCAGTGCGCGACATTAGCGGGATGGCGTGCCTGCGCCAATCGCCCGAGAGCCTGATTGTGGGCGCGGATTCAAGCCGGGTTTGCTTCACCCCTGCAATCCGCTACAAGGCGCGCCTTCGTTTCGAGACCGTATCATGACCGACGCCGCAGAGATTATCGATCGCACGCCCGCGGAAGCCGCGGCGCGACGGCGCACGTTTGCGATCATCTCGCACCCGGACGCCGGCAAGACGACGCTGACCGAGCACGTTCTTTTGATGGGCGGCGCGATCCATCTGGCGGGCGAAGTGAAGGCCAAACGCGACCGGAGGCGCGCGCGTTCGGACTGGATGAAGATCGAGCAGGAACGCGGCATCTCGGTCACGACCGCGGTTATGACGTTCGAGTACAACGGGCTCGTGTTCAATTTGCTCGATACGCCGGGCCACGAAGATTTTTCGGAAGACACTTATCGCACGCTGACGGCGGCCGATTCCGCGATCATGGTGATCGACGCGGCGAAGGGGATCGAAACGCAGACGCGCAAGCTGTTCGAAGTGTGCCGCCTGCGCGACATTCCGATCGTCACGTTCATCAACAAGATGGACCGCGAGGCGCGCGATCCGTTCGATCTGATCGAC
>JAIOQG010000391.1 GCA_021413465.1 Alphaproteobacteria bacterium
TACGAAGACTTGCGTCAACACATCGACACCGTCGCCGCCGGCGCCACGTTCGAAGGCATCAACCTAATCGACGGTGCCCGCGCGGCCATCGAACTGGTGCTGCCCGAAGGCGGCCAACCGCGCCACGCCATCGGCCACATCACGCTCGTCGCCGGCGAACGCGGACTGTCGTTGAAGTCGCCGTCCGAGCAATTCTCGACGAACGACGAAGTTGAGGCCGCCCGCCTGTCGCTCTTCGCGGCGCGCCAACGCCTCGACCGCGCCGCTGAAACTTTTCTCAACCAAGCAAGCCTGTTGGCACCGCACCTAGGCGCCACCCCGGAAATGGGCGAAGCGTAAGGCGCTTACCCGCCGCCTGCCATGTGCTAGCTTGCGAACCTCAAACTCGAGGTCCGCATGACGCAATCAAACGCAGATCAAATTGCCTATTGGAACGGCGAAGTCGGCAAACGCTGGGCAAGCCAACAAACGCGCCTCGACGCGATGCTTGCGCCCCTCAGCAAAGCTGCGCTGCAAACCGCGGCGGCACAATCCGGCGAAAACGTCTTGGACATTGGCTGCGGCTGCGGCGCGACGTCGATCAACCTCGCTGAATCTGTCGGTAGCAACGGTCGCGTTCTAGGCGTTGACGTCTCCACCCCGATGCTGGCTTTGGCAAAAGAACGCGCCGGCACCAACAATCGCCAGCTAACGTTCACAGAGGCGGACGCGGCCGAACACAAGTTCGAACAGGCATCGTTCGATCTTCTGTTCTCCCGCTTCGGCATCATGTTCTTTGCCAACCCGGACGCCGCCTTCGCGAATCTGCGCAAGGCCCTAAAACCGGGCGGACGCCTCGCTTTTGTGTGTTGGCGCGATTGGCGCGAAAACGAATGGGTACGCGCTCCCATCAAGGCCGTTCGCCCGCTTGTTGGCCCGCAACCGCAACTGGGTCCGGAAGATCCCGGGCCTTTCGCATTCGCCGATCCCGGCCGCGTGCGGCGCATCCTTGCCAACGCGGGTTTCGACGCCATCACGCTTAAGCCGTTTGAGGCGAACATCGAAATCGGCCACTCGCTCGACGACGCGACGGACTATTTGAAGGAGTTCGGCCCCATCTCTCGTCTATTGACCGACGCCACCCCGGCCCAAAAAGAGCAAGCAACGATCGCCTTGCGCGAGGCGTTAACGCCCTTCGCGGGCACAACGCCGATCATGCTCGGCGCCGCGGTTTGGCTCGTCACGGCAAAACTATGAGTTCGCCCATGAACCAACAGCAATTCGCAAACCTGCTCGACCGCTTTTGCAACGCCGCCTCGCGCGGCGACGGCAAGGCATTCTCCGAATGCTTCACGCCGGATGGCGTCTACCACGACTACATCTACGGGCCTCACGTCGGGCGCGCCACGATCGACGACATGCTCGTCAACCTGTTCCATCGCGACGCCGCGAACTACGATTGGCGCATGTTCGACCCCGTCATAAACGGCGACATCGGCTATGCCTGGTCGCTTTCCAAATTCGTTTCGACGGTCGCCGAGTTCAAAGGCAAGGACGTCGTCATCGACGGCATGAGTCGTTTTGTCCTGAAGGATGGATTGATTGCCGAATACCGCGAAAGCGTGAATGGCGGCGTCGCCATGGTGCAGCTGGGCGTCGCGGCGCCGCGCATCGAAAAAGTGCTAAAACGCTGGGCCGGCTGGTTACGCGAACGCCCCGAAGTTCAAAAATACCTTAAACGTTAAGCCCCGTTAATCGGTCGCGCGCGCGCCTGCATGTCGACGAAGGACGCCGAGTTACCGGCACATTAATGTGTCCCCGCTTCAACGATCCTTAAGCGCCTTTGGGCAATACTCCAAATTGAATAAAAACCAACGCGACTTCCCGCGTCGGCACACTCATGTTGCGCGCACTCTATGCTTCAAATCGGCGGCGTCATCTTCGTGTTTGCGACAGTGTTCGGCGGCTATGTGGCGGCCGGCGGCAAATTCGACGTGATTTTGCATGCGTTGCCATACGAAGGCACGCAGATCTTGGGCGCAGCTGTCGGCGCCATGCTCATCGCATCGACCATGACGGGTCTGAAGAAGACGATCGGCGACATGGGCAAAATCATGAGCGGTTCCAAGTGGAACGCGAAGGATTACACCGACCTGTTGTCGCTGCTGTTCACGTTGACCAAAACGATGAAATCGAAGGGCATGATCGCCCTCGAACAGCACATCGAGAAACCCGAAGAATCGACGATCTTCAAAAACTATCCGAAGATCATGAAGGACCATTTCGCGCTCGACTTCATCTGCGACACGATCCGCATGATGACCATGAGCCTCGAAGACCCCCATCAGGTCGAAACGGCGATGGAAAAACTGATCGAGAAACACCACCACGAGGCGAGCGAGCCCGCCGTCGCCATGCAGAGCATGGCCGACGGCATGCCCGCGCTCGGCATCGTCGCCGCCGTGTTGGGCGTGATCAAGACCATGGGCTCGATCACCGAGCCGCCGGAAATTCTTGGTGAGATGATCGGCGGCGCGCTCGTCGGTACGTTCTTCGGCGTGTTCATGGCCTACGGCTTCATCGCGCCGATCGCAACCCGCCTCAAATCGGCCTACGACGAAGAAGGCCTCTTCTACCATGTGATCCGCGACGTGCTTGTCGCCCATCTCCATGGCAACGCCGCTCAAATTTCCGTTGAAATCGGCCGCGGCAGCGTCCCCAGCCACCTACAGCCGAGCTTCGCCGAACTCGAAGCCGCGCTAAACGCTATCCCTGCCGCAGCGTAAAGACGAAGGTCGTCAGCCCGCCGCACATCGTCGCCAGCAAGACCAGCCAGTCGATCGGCAGATCGACGGCGAATACAACCAAAACCGTCACGCCCAACCCGGCAAATTGCGGCGTTTGCATCGCCAGTCCTCATCTTTTCCCCAAACACAAGTCTAAGCTTTCGCGCCGCGCACGTCACCAGCCGTTGGCTTTAGGGTTAAGGCGCCGTATTCCTGGAGCGACAGGGAATCGGAGAACCGTCCAATGCTGTTGATCATCAACGATGTTTTGAACGCGGACGACATCGCAAAAGTCACCGACCGCATCAACGCCCTACGGTTTGTCGACGGAACGGCCACGGCCGGGTGGCATGCGAAACTGGTCAAAAACAACCAGCAAGTCGACCGCACGCAAGCCGATTACGCGCCGCTCAACAAGGCCGTGACCGACGCGATCATGCGCCACCCCATGTTCCGCATTGCCGCGCGCCCTCGCCACATCACGCCGCTGCTGTTCAGCCGCTACCGCGATTCGATGGAATAC
>JAIOQG010000375.1 GCA_021413465.1 Alphaproteobacteria bacterium
CGGCGATCCGCGTGCGCATGCGGGTGAAAACCAAGGCCGACGCCGCCACGATCAAGGAAATCACCGCGATGTCGCCGGTGCACGACGTCGTGTCGCGCTCCGTGCCCGTCTCGGTGCAGATCGAAACCTACTGACCCCCAATCCAATCCAACGAAAGTTCACGACGATGACATACCACTACAATTTCAAAGACGTGCTCGGCCGCGCGGAGCGCATCACTTGGCGCGTCGAAGATATGATTGGCGAAGGCAAAACGCTCGATTTTTCGAAACCGTTCATGCCGGAAGGCCTGGCGCGCGTCGAAGAAATGACATTCCTTTCGCCGGCGGATAAGCGCACGCTCAATCAGATCCGCGGCCACGCGTATCTGTCGATCTTCGGTTTGGTCGAGGAATTCATTCTGCCGTTCGTGCTCGATCATGCGAAACCCTTCATCAACGGCGAGGACTATCGCGCCAGAGCGTTCCTGGAATTCGCGAGCGAGGAGGCCAAGCACATCCACCTCTTCCGCCGATTCAGGCAAGAGTTCGTCAAGGGCTTTCATGTCGATTGCAAGGTGATCGGTCCCGCCGACGCCGTCGCCAAGCACATCCTCTCGCATCACCCGCTGTCGGTGGCGCTGACCATCCTGCACATCGAGTGGATGACGCAACGTCACTTCCAGGATTCGGTGAACGACGACGGCACGCTCGATCCGCAATTCAAAAACTTGCTCAAGCATCACTGGATGGAGGAGATGCAGCACGCCCAGCTCGACACGCTGATGGTCGAAGCTATCGCCGAGAACATGAAGCAAGCCGAAATCGACGAGGCGATCGACGGTTACCTCAAGATCGGCGGCTTCCTCGACAACGGCATGAAGCAGCAGACCGCGTTCGATCTCGAAGCGTTCGAAGCGGTCACCAAGCGCCGGCTGACGCCCGCCGACCGCGACGAGTTCATGCGCGTACAGCACCAAGCGAACCGATGGACCTATTTGGGCACCGGCATGACGCACAAAAACTTCCTCGAAACGCTCGGCAAGTTGAGTGCCGCTAAGCGTGCGTTGCTCGAAAGTGTCGCGCGGGACTTTTGTTGACACATAACGGGCTGGCTTCGCGCCAGCCCCGCTTTGTAGAGACGCGATGACAAAAATAGGCATTGTCGAGGCTGTCGAGCCGCACCGATTGCAGCAGGTGGCCGCGCTTCTGCGCGATTACCTGTTGTGGGTGCACCGGCGCTATCGCACACACGCCCGATTGATCGACGATTATTTCGACGAGAATGAGTGGGACAGCGAACTCGCCGATCTCTCCGGTCACTATGGCGCCCCGTTCGGAGCCATCGTCTTGGCGCTCGCGGACGGCGTGCCGGCGGGTTGTGTTATGATGCGGGGCATTGGCGAGGATGTCTGCGAGATCAAGCGGCTGTTCGTACGTCCGGCCTTTCACGGTTTGGGCATAGCGCATGAACTCGTGACCGCGGTGGCGAAGTTTGCGACGGAGCGGGGCTACAGCACCATGCGGCTTGAAACCGGACCGCGGCAGATCGAAGCGCAGGCGCTGTATCGCAAGCTCGGGTTTGCTCGCATCGCAACACCTGCCTGCGGGAAAGACTACATGCTGTACTTCGAAGCGCAGGCGCACGCGGTGGCGGGCTGCGTCCGTGCGCCGAACGCGCGGGCGGCGATTGCGGCATGAACGGTGTCTATGCGACGAACTTCTTTTCCTTCGCAAACGGGCTGAGGCCGAGCCATGTCTGCATGTCGGCTGCCAGTTTGCGGTCGCCGGTCAGCTTGACGCGCTCGTCGCGCACGGCCGCACGCACGGTTTCAAAGCCCATCCAGATCGCGGTCATGGTTTTCAGATCGCTGGCGACATAGAGATCGACGTCGTAGCCCGGATCGACGGAACACAGATCGGTGCCCTCACCCGGCGTCACGATCAACCACCATTGGCGCAGGTTCGGCGGCGCGCCGGTGTAGAGGAATTGGATCGTCGAACGCCGGTCGGGCATCGGCGTGGTGTCGATGCTGCGCCGCATGTCCCACATCAAGAGCTGCGCATCGAGATTTTGCAGGGACAGCTTGGTCTCGACCCAGCGGTGCCCCCAAACGCCGAAGCCTTCCACGATGGGCGTGAGCTCCCGCCCCGAGCGCGTGAGATGATATTCGTAAAGGCCGCCTTCGTTGCCCTTCTTGCGCATGACGACGCCTGCGCGTTCCAGCTCCTTCAGCCGCTGCGACAGCAAGGCCGGTGACATACGCGGCACGCCGCGGCGCAAATCGTTGAACCGGGTCGAGCCTGCGATCATTTCGCGCAACAAAACGACCGTCCAGCGCGTGCACAGAATCTCGGCCGCCATCGCGACCGGACAGAATTGTTTGTAACTGCCTTGGGTCATCTCGCTCTCCGCCACATTCAAACGACGAACAAGATTACGCCCGCAGCTGGGGCTCAGGCTAGTTCAGATTGTGTACCGGGTCGATTCAGTTCCTGAACTGGAGGCGCGCACTCATATCTGAGAGTTTCCCATCGACGCCAGGCTAACGGTCGCCGAAAACCAAAGGAAAACGATCATGCAATTCGTCGTAAAGACAAGACTCATTTCCCCTGTTGCGTTTGCGGCCATGTGCGTTTCCGCACTCGCCTTCACCGACGCAAGCGCATCGCACGCCGTCGCGGCTTCGCTTACGCGCAGCGTTGACGTGAGAGCCACGCCGGCAGCGGTGTGGTCGATGATCGGTCCGTTCTGCGCCATCAAAGACTGGCTCCCGCCGGTAGGCACATGCGCGGATGACGGCAAGACACCGCCAACCCGCACACTGGTGACCAAGGATGGGAAGGCAACTTTCGTGGAGCTGCAGACCCGGCGCGATGATGCCCGGCATTCCTACTCGTATGCTTTCGTTTCGAGTCCGTTGCCTGTGACGGACTACAACTCGACGATCAAAGTCACCGCACTGCGCAACGGCATGGCGAGGGTCACATGGACCGGCACGTACGTGCCTGCTCTCGGTAAGGAAAAAGATGCCAAAGACGCGTTGAGCGGCATCTATCAATCGGGTCTCGACGAAATCAAAGCCAAGTTCGCGAAGCCGTAAACCCATGAAGTCGCCCGCGATCGTTGAGATTGCGGGCATGCCAACGCACAGTGGAGAGTGTAAGATGAATGTAGAACTGAAAAGGTCCGATATGGCGAGCCTCGAATGGACGTCGAAAGCCGACAGCCTGGCGGCGGCCTTTGCGGCCAAGGCTGCAACGCACGATGCGGAGGACAGCTTCGTCGCGGATTGTTTTGCGCAGCTGAAGGGCGAAGGATTCTTCAAGGCGCTGGTGCCGGTCGAGTTGGGCGGACCGGGTGCCGAGTATGCCGAGATGTGCGAGGTCATCCGCCGCCTGGGTGCCGCGTGCGGTTCGACGGCGTTGGCGTTTTCGATGCACAGCCATCTTGTCGCCACGGCGGCTTGGCGCTGGCGCCACGAGAAGGCGCCGACCGACGGCTTGTTGAAGCGGGTCGCCGCCGAAAATCTGACGCTGATTTCCAGCGGCGGGTCGGATTGGTTGAAGAGTGCGGGCGTGGCGACGAAGGTCGACGGCGGTTATCGCATCAAGGCGCGCAAGATTTTCTCAAGCGGTTGCCCCGCCGGCGACATTTTGATGACCAGTGCCGTGACCGAGGACCCGGCGACGGGACCTACGGTGCTGCATTTCGGCGTGCCGTTCAAAGCCGAGGGCGTGAAAATCCTCAATACGTGGCGCGTGATGGGGATGCGCGGCACGGGTTCGAACGATGTGGAGCTGAACGACGTTTTCGTCGCCGACGCCGCGATCGCCGGACGCCGGCCGCAAGGCAAATGGCATCATCTGTTTCACATCATTTCGCAGCAGGCGTTTCCGATCATCTATGCCGCCTATATGGGCGTCGCGGACGGGGCGCGCGCGAAGGCGCTTGAAGTCGCGCGCCTGAAACCGGACGACGGACACATGGCCTATCTCGCGGGCGAGATGGAGAATGCGCATGCAACCGCCGACATGGCGCTGGCGCAGATGATGCGCATTGCCGAACGCGAAAAACCCGGACCGCAAACGACCAGCCGCACGATGATCGCGCGCACGCTGGTGGCGCAGAACGCGATTCTTACGGTCGAGCGGGCGATGGAGCTTGCCGGCGGCGCCTCGTTCTATCGCGGCATGGGGTTGGAGCGCGCGTGGCGCGACGTGCAGGCCGCGCGTTTTCATCCGCTGCAGGAAAAGCCGCAGCTGCGTTACACCGGGCGCGTGGCGCTCGGTCTCGACATTGACGGTTAGGTGGATCATGGCGCAGCGAACCACTTTGTTGCAGATCGCATTGGCCGCATTCGGCGCAACGTTTCTGCTCCTTTATCCGTTGTCGATGGTGTGGCCGTCGGGATGGGCGTGGCATGAGGGCATGCCGTTCGAGTCGCAGTACTTCATGATGATCGTCGGGGTTTACGCGACGCTCGGCGTTTTCTTATTGAATGCGGCGCGCGATCCGCAGGCGCATCGAAGCCTGATATGGTTCACCGTGTGGTCGAGCCTGGTGCATGCTGTCGTCATGGCGGTGCAATCGCTGCAGATGCCGGAACATTTCGGTCATTTGTGGGGCGATGTCCCCGCGCTCGTCCTCGTCGCTGCGGTGCTTGGCGCGCTCGTTCCGAAGGCAGCCGAAACAGCGTGAGCGAGCTATTGCGGCGTGCTTTGCTTCGACTTGCGGATAATGGCTTTCGCCGCGGCGACCGCGGTGGCGAAAGTCGCTTGCAGCAGATAGCCGCCGGTGGGCGCTTCCCAGTCGAGCATCTCTCCCACGGCATAGACGTTCGGGAGATCGCGCAGCATGAGGTCGCCGTCGAGCGCGTCGAGGGCAATGCCGCCAGCAGTTGAGATGGCACGGTCGATCGATTGCGTGCCGGTGAGTTTGATGGGCAAGGATTTGATCTGCTCTGCTGTTGCGGCAAGGTGAAGGCCGTGACCTTCGCGCAGAAGATTGATGCCGACAGGTGCGAGGTTGATCGCCTTGCGCAGAAAGTTCGCCAGCGTTTCGCCGGCACGCGGGCGGTCGAGTTTGCGGCCCAGCTCCGCCAGCGACATGTCGGGGCGAAGGTCGATCTCAAGCGTTGCGGCGCCCTGCCCCGCGATCGCGTCGCGCAAGGCCGCGGACAAAGCGTAGATTGCCCCGCCTTCGAGTCCCGTTCGCGTGACCATGGCCTCGCCGCGCACGGTGCGGCCGTCAAAGGTCAGCGCGATGGATTTGAGCGGTTGGCCTTCGAAGCGGGTTCGGAACGGTTCGCTCCAGGCCGCCGTGAAGCCGCAATTGGCGGGGCGCAGGGGCGTTATCGGGACGCCGTGTTTGGCGAGAAGTTCGACCCAAGCCCCGTTCGAACCGAGGCGCGGCCAGCTGGCGCCGCCGAGCGCCAGGATCGTGGCGTCGGCTTTGACCTGCGATGTCGTGCCAGCGTGTGCGAAGAGCAGTTGGCCGTTTTCGCTCCAACCGCGCCAGTCATGTCTCGTTTTGATCGCGACGCCGTGCGCCTTCAAGCGAGCGAGCCAGGCGCGTAGAAGTGGGGACGCTTTGAGCGATTTCGGGAAGACGCGGCCGCTGGTGCCGATGAAGGTGGGCTGACCTAGGCCTTCCGCCCAGTCGATCAGCGCTTGCGGCGGGAAAGCTTCGAGCAGCGGCGAGAGACGCGTGCCGGCGGCGCCGTAGCGCGCCTTGAGATTTTCGAGCGGTTCCGAATGCGTCAAATTGAGCCCACCGCGCCCTGCGATCAGAAACTTGCGCGCGACGGACGGCATGCGGTCTAAGACGGTGACGGTAAGACCCGCGGCGCCGAGGATTTCCGCCGCCATGAGGCCTGCGGGGCCTGCGCCGATGACGGCGACGGTTGTCACTCTTTATACCAAACAATTTGCGTGCTGGTGGCGAGCAAGCGGCCGTCTTGGCCCCAGAGGTGGGCGGTCTGGTCGGCGAAACCGTCGGCGAAGAGATGTGCGTCGGCGGTGCAAAGCAGCGGTGCGGCGCCTTGTGCGCTCATCGCCTCTTCGTTGCCGTGGAAGAACGTCGTCAGCGTCACAGTGCCGACCGGCACGAATTTGCCGCGAGCCATGAAGGCGCGGATGACGAACGCGTCGCTCATGCAGGCGAGCGAAATGTAATCGAGCGGGCGTGCGGGCACGTCGCGCATCCACAATACCGAGTGGGCCGAACGAATGTCTCGCTCGTCGCGCGGGTTCCAGTCGGGAGCGCCTTTGGCAAAGCGCATTTCGTAGCGACTGGTCCAACCGCCGGGTTTGAAGTTCGTGAAGACCGGCACTTGTTCGGGCGGCGGCATGTGCGGCGGCTCGGCCGGATGGTGCGACCACACGGCGCGGCGCTGACCGCAGACGACACTGGCGATTGCGGCCACCGTGTCCCCTTGCCTGAGTTCGACAGTCCAATGTTGCGTCGACTTGCCGGTGCGGACTTCGCGCGCCACGATCTCGAACGCACCCTCGGCGATGGCGGCGCAATAGTTGACGGTGAGCGCGACCGGCGTGCCGATGCGACGTTCGTCCTCTAAGACCGCTCGCAACAACACCGCGGCGGTGAAGCCACCGAACGGGCCGGAGAAGTTCGCATAGTCGCCGCTCGTCCGCGCGGCGTAACGGGCGGGGCCCAGGCGTTCGAGTTTCGTTGCCAGATCCAGGGGATGTATTGCGGTCATGGGTTTGATTATCGCGTCGGACGCGATGATGGAAGCGCCGACTTGGCCGCAGCGGCGCGGTTTGAGGGGACGTGGTGTCCAGTCATTTAGTTTGCTACATCGCTGGCAATGAGCGCGCCGCCCTCCCCCGCCAAACTGATCGAAATTTTCGTCGATGCCGATGCCTGTCCGGTGAAGGAAGAGGTTTATCGGGTGGCGCGGCGGTATGAACTTAAGGTTTATGTGATTTCGAACGGCGGTGTGCGGGTGCCGCTGGAGCCGCTGATCGAGATGGTGGTCGTCGAGCAAGGGCCCGATGTCGCCGACGATTGGATCGCCGCGCGGGCGCAGCGGGGCGATGTCGTCGTGACCGCCGATATCCCCTTGGCGCATCGCTGTTTGCAGGCGGGGGCCGAGGTGATCGGGCCGACGGGGCGCGCTTTCACCGCAAGCTCCATCGGTGCGGCTATGGCCCAGCGCGGGTTGATGGAGCATTTGCGCTCGACCGGCGAAATCACCGGCGGGCCGAAGCCTTTTGCGGCCGGCGACCGTTCGCGGTTCTTGGCAGCGCTCGACGAGGCGATCAACCGGTCGAAGCGAGCGCGTGGGTCGCTCTGACTCTACGCAATGGCATTCATGTTGGCGCGGCCAACGATCAACGGGTCGACCGCACCGACGTTGCGCGCGTCCTTGCCGGTGTATTCAAGTTTGTTGAGCACGTAGCGCATGGCGTTGAGGCGCGCGCGCTTCTTGCAGTCGGACTTGATGACGATCCAAGGGCATTCGGAGGTGTCAGTGTGGAAGAACATCGACGCCTTCGCTCTACCGTAGTCGTCCCATTTGTCGAGCGCTTCCCTGTCGATCGGGCTGAGCTTCCATTGTTTAAGCGGGTGCAGCTCGCGCTCGCGAAAGCGGCGGCCCTGTTCGTTTTGGCTGACGGAAAACCAAAACTTGAAGAGCTGGATGCCACTTGCGGCCAGGTTGCGTTCGAGTTCCGGGGCTTGGCGCATGAATGCCTGATACTCGGCGTCGGTGCAAAAGCCCATGACGCGTTCCACGCCCGCGCGATTGTACCAAGAGCGGTCGAACATCACGATTTCGCCCGCCGTGGGGAGGTGTTCGATATAGCGCTGAAAGTACCACTGGCCGCGTTCAAACTCCGTCGGCTTGGCGAGCGCGACGACGCGCGCGCCGCGCGGATTCAAATGCTCCATGAAGCGCTTAATCGCGCCGCCCTTTCCAGCGGCGTCGCGGCCTTCGAACAGGATCACGATGCGCTGGCCGGATTCCTTCACCCAGGCCTGGAATTTCAGCAGTTCGACTTGGAGGCGGTATTTGCGCTTTTCGTAGGTCTTGCGCGATAGACGGTTCTTGTAGGGGTAGACGGCGTTGCGCCAGTCTTCGACCAACTCGTCGTCGGGACTGATCGGCATTTGGGCGTCGAGTTTCTTCCAACGCAGGAGCGCTGCCTTAATGGCGGCCGCATCGTCGGGCGATGCGCCTTCCAAAATGGTTTCCAGCGCTTTGATCGCAGCTTCGCCATCGACCAGTTGCTTGGCCTTGGCTATTTCCTCCGCGGCGCTGATCTGAGCGTCGCGCTTTTTTTCGGTTTGTTGGACGACGGCTGCCGCCTCCACCTGTTCGGGGGTTGCCTTGCCGCCGTTCTTCGGCTCAGACCGCTTCGAGTTGCCGTTCGCCATTCAATGTCCCGATTGCCGATGACAGAAACATGACACCCGAGGGGTGAATTGGCATTGACTTGGGTCAAGGCTGGGGTCGCGCGCCCGCCTCCGCGAACACGACATAGCGCATTGGCCCGCGCGTGAGGCCGTCGAAGGGATAGCACGTAACCAGCGCAAGGCGCGGGGTTGCGCTTTTTGTGGCGATGCCGGAGGCGCCGGTGTGGACGATGGCCGAGCCCGTCATCCGGTAGCGGATCTGTTTGCCGGTGCGGGTGGTGATATCGATTTCGTCGCCGGGTTTCAGGTCTTTGATGAAATTGAAGTGCGTGTCGCGGTGACCGCCGATGACGCTGGTGCCGTTGTCGCCGGGCTCGGGCGAGGCTGCGACATGGGCGGGACCGAAGGCGAGTGCCTCGCCGCCGGCTTCTTCGAGGACGATGGCGGCACGGTGAAGCCTCGTGAACGAGATGCGCGCGACGGGGTGGGTGTCGGCCCAGCTCCAGGCCTTTGTGGGTTCGCCGGTTGCAAGCGTTTGCTCCCAGGCGCGTTCGAGCAGGATTTGCGCGACGACGGCTTTCGCGCGGATGTAGAGGCCCTGACCGCCGAGTGCGATGCCGATGGCGATCAGCAGCACTGCAAAATGGATCACGCGGAGCCGCGGAGACGCGGAGAAAAACGAGGACTCACACGAAGACACGAAGCAACGAAGAAGGAAAAGTGGGCGTGGGTTGTTGGCCGCGGTTGCGCGCTCAATCTGAATGGGCGCTTCGCGCCCAGACTTATTCTTCGTTGCTTCGTGCCTTCGTGTGAAACCTTCTTCTGTTTTCTCCGCGTCTTCGCGGCTTCGCGTGAATCCTTCTTGCGGCAGAAATGCCTCCCCCGCTTGCGCGGGGGAGATCACTGTTGCGGTGGTTGCCGGGTTCACTTGCGCACCGGCTTGCGGTTGACCAGTGCCGCCAGGCCGATCCCCGAGAGCGAGAAGAGGGCGCTCAGGAGCAAGAGCAAGTCGGTGCCGGCGTCGGTTTGCGGCAGGGCGACGCCCTCCTCCGCTTCGCCCGGCTTGCCTTTCGGCGTGTCGGCCATGGCGAGCTTCGTCAGCATGGTTTCATCGAGCGAGGCCTTGACGTAGGGGTGTGCTGGGTCTTCGCCAAAGACTTTTTCGAAGTTCCAGCCGTGCGGCAAGTTCGTCGGCATTTCGCTCGAGGTCAGCGTCTCGCCGTCAGGGCGGCTGGGCGTGACGTCCACCGCGACGAGGCTTGTCACCCGCGAGACGAGATGGTGGGCGAGCGCCACCTTCAGAACTTCGGCATCGACGTCGCCTTCTTTGGCGCCGTGATAGCGCAGGTCTTCGATGGCGCCGATTTTCGAGCGCGCCCACAGTTTCGAGACGCCGTTGCCGTCGACGGCGGTGGCGAGGTCAAGCATCGCCGACCACGGGGCCTGACCCATGCGGCCTTCGATGCGCACTTTTCCCGACTGCGCCGGCGTGACCGCGGTCAAGACCACCGGCTCACCCGCATAGAGATCGGGCACGGGGTTCGGCCAGGTTTCGAGTTTCACGCCATCGGCAACGCGCAAGTCGGTCATGACCGGGCTTTCGAGCTTGTTGAAGAGTTCGGTCATGCGCGCGTCGACTTCGCTTTCCGAACCGATATGCGTGAACGTGCCGCGGCCCAGCCTTGCGATGTGCTCCATCAGGAAGGAATTCGGCGCCGAGCCGATGCCAACGGTGAACAGGCGCGAGCGGCCGAGCGATTTGCCGATTTCGGCCAAGACTTGGTCTTCATTGCCGACCGCGCCGTCAGTGAGGAAAATCACTTGGCGCAGGCGGGTTTTGTCGTTCGGCGTGCGGTCGACGAGGGCCGCTTGCAGCGCGGGATAGATTTCCGTGCCGCCGTTGGCTTCGAGGCCCGTGACGAAATTGTAGGCGGTGGTGATGTGGGCGGCGTCGGCGGGTACGGCGTCCTGAAACAACACTTCCAACGTGTCGTCGAAGCGCACGACGTTGAACTTGTCGCCCGGCTTTAGTTCCTTCAGCGCCATCGACAGGGCCTTCTTCGCCTGGCCCATGGATTCGCCGGCCATCGAGCCCGAATTGTCGATGACGAAGATCGCCTCGCGCGGCTGGCGCTTGGGCACAGTAGTGCCGACGGGCGGCACGATCATGGCGAGGTAGTAGCTGTCGGCGCCGATCGTCTCGCGGTAGAGCGTCGCTTGCGGGGCGGCGTTGGCGGCGAGTTTCCAGTTCAGCACGAAGTCGCGGTCGGCGGGAACCGGGCCTTTAAGTTCGATCGTCGCGGTCTTGTCGTCCGGGCGGGCGATGTCGGCCGGATGGAATTGGCTTTCAATGGCGGCGAGCGCGACGCCCGACTTGAGTGTCACTTTCAAGGTGACGGGGTTGATCTTGCCGTAATTGGGGTGAAGCACGGGCGGCGTGATGGCGTCGCGGTCGGGTACGGGAGCGCTGACCGAGACGATGGCGCTGTCGTCATAGGCGACGCCGGTAAACACCGGCTGAGGCAGCGGGTTGTAGCGCGGACCGACGACCAGCGGCACGCGGAGGGAAAGCTTGTCGCCGTCGAGGCGGATGGCTTCTTGGTATTCGATCTGGACGACGATGGTTTCGTGCGGGCCGATATTGGCGACCGAGTTCGTGAACATGTTCGGGCGCTGTTGCTCGATCAAGGTCGTCTTGATGCCGGCGGCGGCGGCCTTTTCGTAGATTTGGCGAGCTTCCTGGCGTTCCTTGACGTCGCCTTCGAGGAAGCGGTCGCCGATCTGCATGCGCAGGGTATCGACCCCCGAGTTCTGGGGCAGCGGGAAGACGTAGACGCCTTCGACCCATTTGTCGGTCGGGTTTTCGAAGCGCTGGGTGATGCGGGCGCGCGCGATGGGGCCCGTGACCGTGATGGCGACGTCGGTTTTGAGGCGCGGGGCCTCGAGGTACTTGCCGGCTTCGGTCGACTTTAGAAGAAGCGCGCCGGTATGCATGTCGTCGACTTGGACGAGGCCCGAGGTTTCGGCGGGCGCCGTCGGCGGTGCGGTGTCGGCCCTGGTCGCAGGGCCGGCAGCAAAGGCGGTTAAAAGAGCCGCGGCGGCGATCGCCGTGCGGCGCAAGAAAACAAGCGGCGACCGTTGCGGGCCTCCGCCGGTGAGCGAAATGGTTGTCATGGTTGATCCCCGAAGCGGCGGTCCGGTGCCGCTTGTGGGGACACGATGGGCCGCGATATCGCCCGGATTGCGATGCCATTGGGGTGTTGTTGCGACGATTTAGGCGGTTTGATGTCCGCGCGTAGCCGGCGTCACGTCGATGACGAGATTGTCATGGAGGCGTGATCGCATCAGACGGCAGCGCCGATGAAGTCGCGATCCGGCTTGACCAGTGCGGCGATGGTGAGTAATTTGACTGACGTCGAAACGCTAGCCAGAGGAGAAATGAAAATGATTGTCGCTATTTCCCCGCGGGCTGGCCGCGCGCAGGTTTGCGTCTAAAGACTTTGCTTAGGTGCGATTAGCACCTCAGGTCTTTTCCCCTTCCTTTCCGTCCAGCCCATTTTCGTCTGCCCGGCCGGCGCTTGTTTGCGCCGCGTGCGGGTCGTCATTCCTATTTCTTGGGACGATTACGGCTGTGAAGCACACATATGACGCTCCGTCGGCGGAGCCATTGACGTTGAAGGATTTCGGTTGGAGCGCGCATTTTCAGGCGCAGCTTGGCGACGACGACGCGGAGGCGATGCCGCTGCGGGTCGTGGCGGTGCATCGCGATGCGCTTGAGGTGGCGGGTCCGGGCTTTGAGGGGCGCGTGATGCCTATGGCCCCGGACGACGACGGCGACGTGGCGACGGTGG